>NZ_CP117523.1:3107136-3417849 GCF_036812735.1 Terrisporobacter glycolicus ATCC 14880 = DSM 1288
TGTATTAGAAGAGAAGGTAATTATATCATTATTGTCTCGCTTTACTTCCTGACCTGTAACTCCGTACTCAATTTTTAATTTTTTAGCATTGTTAACTAACTTTATTAGTTGTTGTAATACACTACTTTCATACATTTAATCACCTCCATTTATTCATTTTTAATAAATATCATTTAAGTATATTATAATTTCATATAAATTATTACTAACTACATTAATACATATTAACAAATCAATATCTTCAATCATATAAATAAAAAAGGAGGTGCGTAAAATGACTAACCTAGTGCCGGACATAAATTTAAAGACTGTCATAAACCAATACTTTTCTAGGGAAGAAAACACGGAAATAACTAAATCAGACTTGGAAAGTGTAAAAGGTTATATATATTCAGATATATCCTCCCTAGGCAAATATATCTGTAGTATAGAAGGTCTTCAGTATGCAATCAATATGACAGAGTTGCTTATTGAAAATAATTTATTAACTAGTATGGAACAACTTATTAACTTACAAAATTTAAATACCTTATTTTTAAATAACAATTTGATTACAGTTGTGCCAGATTTGTCTAATATGACTAATTTGACGTCTTTACTACTTAACGGTAATGAGATTAAGGATATTTCACCTATTTCTAGTGGAAAAAATCTTAGATTTATTAAAATTAATGAAAATAGAGTTTCTGACTTATCTTCATTATCTACTTTAGAAAATCTTAAAGAATTACGTGCCATAAATCAAGATATAGAAATCAAGGATGTTATAGAATCATCTGATTTCTATACATTAGATATTAGTTTTTTAAAAGACATTAATGGGCAAACGCCAAAAAACATATCTCCTACTCACTTAGGTGAATATAATATCGATAGTAAAGAGATAATTTGGGATACATCATTAGTTTCTTTTGAAAGTCCTAGTTTTACATTTGAAAGTGATGATGGCTATTTTTCTGGTATTGTTACAGTAGATTTAATTGACGTGGATCAAACTGTTATTATAGAAGACAAAAATTTACAAAAAGAAATAATGGATACTTTAGATAAAAAAAATAATATTATAACTTTAAAAGATATGCTAAAACTTCGATATTTAGATTTAAGCAATAAAAATATCAAATCTTTAAAAGGTTTAGAACATGCAAATAATTTATATACATTAATCTTAGATAATACTTATATTACTGATTTACAGCATATTCCTTCATCTGTTAATTATGTATCTTCTAAGGACCTAAAAAACGAAGTAAATATTCCAGATGATAGATTAAAATCACTTATAAATATTGTTCTAGGTAAAAACGATAAATGCATTCTTACTTTTAATGATATAAAAAATTTAACCGTTTTAGATGAATTTGCTAACCATATTAACTCTTTAGAAGGATTGCAATATGCTGAAAACTTAAAGATTTTAAGTCTTCTAAATAATAAGATTTCTGATATAAATCCTCTATGCGCTTTAACTAATCTAACTTATTTGGACCTTAGTAATAATAATTTAAAAGATTTATCACCTTTATCTTCTTTTTATAAGAATATATCTTATGTTTATGCTAATAATCAAAAAATTACAATTGAAAAAAGTACAGCTCCACAAAACAATATTTTTAATTTATCTTTAGATTTTGTAAGAGATATTGATGGAAGTATTATTAAAAATATAACTCCTTACCAAGGAGGAATATATAATAATGAACAGAACTCTATAACTTGGAATTTAGATTGTATCCCGTGTGACCTTAGCTTTGATTTTGCTGGTATACATGATATCTTTTCTGGGACTGTTTATGTAAAAGTTAAAATAATCGAATAAGTAAACATAAATTTTTTAATAAAAAAGCCAGCACTTGTACTGGCTTTTTTATTAAATTTCTTTATTTTTTCTTTTTCTTACAAAAACAAATCCACCAATAACTATAACTGTTATTCCTCCAATTATCATTATAATATTAGAAAAGTTTGGAACATTAAACTTAACATGAATGCTATCCAGCGTGTTCAAAGTATAGTCCCAGCTATAAGTCGTTCTTCCATCCTTCTCTTCAATTGTACTTGTTGCATTAGATTCTGATAGTTTGAATGGTGTTGTCATATGTAAATTCATACTAGCCGAATTTCCTATAAAGCTAAGCATTGACAAATCTTCTTCTGTCATTTCTCCAAGAAGAGCTTCTTTAATGTTTAAAGTAACATCATAAGTATTATAAATTAAACTTTTCTCTTCCGATATATTTATAAATTTATTATCTTTTATATCTTTATTTCCACTTGCCATTAAGTCTTTTATATTACCTAAATCTTTTTTCAGCAAATACCCTGACTGATTAGCTTCATTTATTTTTTCAATAGAATCTGCCTTATACTCTTCTTTTACTTTTTGTAAATCCTCTTCTGTCATATTTTCAGCCATATAATTATTAATTAATAATTTCATAGCCATAGTCATATTCCCTTTTTTATCTATATCCAATGTTAGGTCTGTATTTACACATCCTACCAATAAGATACTAAAACATACTAATAATACTGCTAATAATTTTTTCATTTTTACCCGCCTTTAATTAAATATTTCATATAATATTATATCTCCTATGGTAATAAATGACTAGTTAATCTTTTTTCTATCATATATAAATCTTATTTAACTTATTGTTAAATAAGATTTATATATGTCAAATACAATCGAATTATGTTGCACTATTTTTTTCAATATGTTACTCTATATGAAGTAAAATATTTTTTATACATAAGATGTATACAATATAACTTTGGAGGTAAAACATGAAAAATATATGCGTTATAGGCAGCTTAAATATGGATTTAGTTGTTAATGTTGACACAATGCCAAAGCCTGGACAAACTCTTTTAGGAGGCAATTTTAAAGAAATACCAGGAGGTAAAGGCGCAAACCAAGCCGTTGCAATGGCTAGATTAGAAGGAAATGTTTCTATGATAGGCAAAGTTGGTAATGACAGTTTTGGTAAAACATTAATAGAAGCCCTAAATAATGATAATGTTAATACAAATCATGTTCATATAGCTAATTGTTCTACTGGTGTGGCATTTATAACTGTAGATAAAAATGCTCAAAACGCTATAGTTGTAGCCCCAGGAGCAAATTTTCAATTAACTAAAGATGATATCGATAAAAATATAGATTGCATAAAAAACAGTGATATAGTAGTTATCCAGTTAGAAACTCCTTTAGAAACTGTGAAGTATGCTCTACAAGTTGCAAAAGATTTAAATAAATACACAATACTTAATCCTGCTCCTGCAGTGAAACTAGATGATGAAATAATAAAAAATGTGGATTTATTAACTCCTAATGAAACTGAATTGGAAATTATCGCTGAAATAAAAATAGAAAATGAAGATGATATAAACAAAGCAGCTAACAAAATAGTAGAAAAAGGTGTAAAAGAATTAATAATTACCCTTGGATCTAAAGGTAGCTTATATATAAATGAAGAAAAATCATTTTTCAAACCTGCTTACAAAGTTAAAGCAGTTGATACTACTGCTGCTGGAGATTCTTTCACAGGAGCTTTGGCAGTTGCCCTATCAAACAACAAAACTATGGAAGAAGCCATGGATTTTGCTTCTAAAGTAGGTGCTTTATCTGTTATAAAAAAAGGAGCTCAAAGCTCCCTACCAACATTAAAAGATGTTGAAAACTTTGGGAGGTAATTATGAAAAAAACAAAAATGATAAATAGTGAATTATCTTATGTGATAAGCCAAATGGGGCATACTGATTCTTTAACAATTGGAGATTGTGGTTTACCAATTCCATCTGAAACTAAAAGAATAGATTTAGCTTTAACTCATGATATTCCTACTTTTATTCAAACTTTAGATGTAATACTTGGGGAATTATGTGTTGAAGAAGCAATAATAGCTTCTGAGATAAAAGAAAAAAATCCAGAAGTTTATGAAGCAATAAAGAAAAGAGTTTCTAACTTACAAGAAGTAAGCCATGAAGAATTTAAAGTTTTAACAGAAGACAGCAAGGCAGTAGTAAGAACTGGTGAATGTAGTCCTTACGCTAACATAATTTTAAAATCAGGAGTAGTATTTTAATGAAAACACCAATTTTAAAAATGACAAATATAGTTAAAGAATTCCCTGGTGTTAAAGCCCTTGATGGAGTTAATATTGAACTTTACGAAGGTAGGGTTATGGCTCTTATGGGTGAAAATGGGGCTGGGAAATCAACACTTATGAAAATACTAAGTGGTGTATATAAAAAAGACGGCGGTGAAATCTTCTATAAAGGTAAAAAAGAAGATATAAAAGGGCCAAAAGATGCCACTGATAAAGGTATCGCCATAATACACCAAGAATTAAACTTAGTTAATGACTTAAGCATAGGTGAAAATATCTTTTTAGGAAGAGAGCCTAAAAAAGGATTTAGAATCGATTTTAATAAACTACATGCTGATAGCCAAGTTTTATTAAAAAGATTAAATATAAATAAAGACTCTAGAGAGCTTGTTGAAAACTTAAGTATAGGTGAAAAGCAAATGATAGAAATTGCTAAAGCCCTTTCTCTAGATGCAAAAATAATAATAATGGATGAGCCAACGGATGCTTTAACAGATAACGAAACTGATTCTTTATTCAAAGTTATAAATGAATTAAAATCTGATAATAAAGCTATCGTTTATATATCTCATAGATTAAAAGAAATCTTTGAACTTTGTGATTACATAACCGTTCTTAGAGACGGTAAATTTGTTGGTCAAGAAGAAATATGTAACCTTGATGAAGATAAAATGATAGAAATGATGGTTGGTAGAAAGCTAACTGATCAATTCCCTCATTTACAAGTTGAAAAAGGCGAAACAATTTTAAAATTAGAAAATGTATCTAATAAATTTGTAAAAAATATTTATTTTGAAGTTAAAGCTGGAGAAATACTTGGCATATCAGGACTTATGGGTGCTGGTAGAAGTGAACTTGCTAAAACTATATACGGCCACCTTCCTTTAGAAAAAGGTCGTCTTATAAAAAAAGGAAAAGTGCTAAATCTTAAATCATCTCAGGATGGTGTAAAAAATAGAATTGCTTATGTAAGTGAAGATAGAAAAGGTGATGGACTTATTTTAGGTTTATCAATAAAAGAAAATATGACTTTATCTTCTCTTGAAAGAATTTCAAAATCTTTTGTAGTTGATAAAAGTAAAGAAAAAGAAAGAGTTAATAGTTACATAGATAGAATAAGAATTAAAACTCCTAACATGGACCAATTAATTAAGAACTTATCTGGTGGTAACCAACAAAAAGTTGCTATAGCAAAGGCTCTTATGACACATCCTGATGTGTTAATCTTAGATGAACCAACCCGTGGAGTTGATGTTGGTGCAAAAAAAGAAATTTACGATTTAATAAATGAATTTAAATCACAGGGAAAAGCAATAATTATAATTTCTTCTGAAATGCCAGAAATTCTAGGTCTATCTGATAGAATTCTAGTTTTAAGTAATGGTGAAATAACAGGAGAATTTGATATAAAAGATGCTACGCAAGAAAAAATATTGAAATGTGCAGTAGAAATTAAGGAGGATCACAGGGATGTCATCTCAAGTGAAGCAACAGCATAATAAATTTGATTTAAAAGAAACATTAATAAAATATAAAAGCTTAGTAGGACTACTTTCTCTAATCATAGTAGTTTCAATACTTAGTCCATCATTCTTAAGTACAAAAAATATATTTAATATATTAAGACAAACTTCAGTAAATGGAATAATCGCAGCAGGTATGACTTTTGTTATATTAACTGGTGGAATTGACTTATCAGTAGGTTCTATCCTTGCCATAAGTGGTGCCGTTTGTGCCTCTCTATTAGTTTCAGGCAATAATATATTTATGGCAGTTTTAGCTACTTTAGTAATAGGTGCTTCAGTAGGATTTTTAAATGGTTTTATAATAACTAAAGGTAAATTACAACCATTCATAGCCACTCTTGCTACAATGACTGTTCTTAGAGGTTTAACTTTAGTTTATACAGATGGTAAGCCAATCACTCTTGGAAGTGGTAATTTAGCTTTAAGCTTTGGTCAAATTGGTGGAGGTAAAATCCTTGGTATACCTACCCCTGCTTTCATTATGATAGCAACATTTGCAATATGTGCTTATGTACTTAAAAATACTAAAATGGGTAGATACACTTATGCTTTAGGTTCAAACGAAGAAGCAACAAGACTTTCTGGTTTAAATACAGACAAAATAAAAATAGCAGTCTACACTATAAGTGGTATACTTGCTTCTATTGCAGGTATAATAATAACTTCTAGATTATTTTCTGCTCAACCTACTGCAGGTAATGGATATGAACTTGATGCCATAGCAGCTGTAGTTCTTGGAGGAACTTCTCTTACTGGTGGTAAAGGTAAAATAACTGGAACAATAATTGGCGCATTAATAATCGGTGTTTTAAGTAATGCCTTAAACATATTAGACGTATCATCATATTATCAAATGATGGTTAAAGGTGCTGTTATATTAGTAGCTGTACTTTTAGACAGAAAAGGTAACTAGGAGGTAGTAAAGATGTTAAAAAAAATAACTACCATAATAATATCATTAATTTTATGTACTTCATTACTAGTTGGATGTAGTCAAAAAAGTCTTGATAATACTAAGAAAATAGGCCTTATAGTATCTACTTTAAACAATCCTTTCTTCGTAGATTTAAAATCTGGTATAGAAAGTGAAGCAAAAAAATTAGGATACGATGTAGTTGTACTAGACTCTCAAAATGATCCTGCCAAAGAAGTTTCTAACATGGAAGATATATCTGTTAAAAACGTAGATGTAGTTTTATTAAATCCTGTTGATTCAGATTCTGCTATAGCCTCAGTTATGGTAGCAAATAACTTAGATCTACCTGTAATTACAGTAGATAGAGTTTCTAATGGTGGAAAAGTTGTCTCTCACGTTGCCTCTGACAATGTGGAAGGTGGAAAAATGGCTGCCAAGTATTTAATTGAAAAATTAGACAATAATGGAAACATAGTTGAACTTGAAGGTATTGCCGGCTCTTCTGCAACTCGTGATAGAGGGGACGGATTTGACAATGAAGTAAAAAACAGTAATTTACAAATAATAACTAAACAAAGTGCTGATTTCGATAGAACTAAAAGCCTTTCTGTAATGGAAAACATAATTCAATCAAAGGGTAATATTGATGCTGTATTTGCTCAAAATGATGAAATGGCTCTTGGTGCTTTAAAAGCTTTACAAGATGCCAATATGAAGGATGTTTTAGTTGTTGGATTTGATGCTACAGATGATGCTGTAATATCTGTTCAGAAAGGTGATATGGCTGCAACCATAGCTCAACAACCCAAATTAATTGGAGAGACTGCTGTAAACTTATCACACAGATTTTTATCTGGTAAGAAGGTTGAAAGCTTTGCTCCTGTAAAATTAAAATTAATAAAGAAAAAATAATAAAAGGTCAACATATAAAATATATGTTGACCTTTTATTATTTTTCAAGTTCAAAAATTTGCTTATCTTCTAATTTTATCCATCCATATCTTCCTGCTTCATTTACCACTTTTATACATTGATTATTATTATAATTATAAAGTGATACTAAATTAATTTTATCACCTCTTGAAAGATTATATGCCTTTACATTACCAACATTTGTTTCATATACTATGGTTTCATCTTTTACCACATATTTATTTTCTTTACTAATACCTACAACTTCAGCTTCTTTTTTATCTATATCAGTAAAATCGCAATCAAGTTTTCTTTTATAAATATAATTTATACAAATTGATTCACCACCAATAACTTTACTATAATGATTAAAATTAATTGAATCATCTGTAGTTCCATAAGTAATTTTCATTGTTCCATTTTTATCATCATTATTTATAACTCTTCCATTCATTGTAGAATTATAACTTTTATTTTCATCACGATATGTAAATATACTTATTTTGCTGTTTTCGATTTTATTACCTAAAATCACATATATTTCTTTCTTATTGTCAATCTTGTTGAAATCATAAATATGTACACTTATATTATTTTTATCTTTAAATTTTTCTTTTAATTTATTATTTATATATAAGTTCACAATAAAACCATCTTTTTCATCTTTATATGACTCTAACTTTATTTTTTCACGTTCCCCATCACCATTTAAATCAAAAAAATATGCTTCGTCATAATTCAACTGATTTTGTGATAAATTCATTTGAAAAAAAATTTCATCTATTTTATCATAATTAAAAAATATCACTACTGCAAAAACAATTAACACTACTATCTTTTTCATCTATACCCCCTACACACTTCGGCAACTGTTTATAAACAATTGTACACTAAAAATATATTTTATAGGCCACATATATTTTTTTTTATATATCATTGAATTTATTCTTTTTATAATTTTTAAATTTTATCATTAGCATTAATAAATATAAATTGATAGAATTTTACTAACTAAATTTTCATATTTTTTTAAATATTATACATGATGTAATGATGAGGAATATTAATGAACATAAAGGATACCGAATTAATAAATTAAAGTTTTAAAATAAGAACATATTCATAAAATTTTCGGATATTCTAGTGGATATGATATCAATATTTTTTATGCTATTTACAACCAAGATGATATTGAATTGATTCATGCTGCTAAAGGATATGCTCGCTATACTGGAAAAGTTGGTGTTTGTTTAGTTACTGGTATTGTAAAATGCCCATTATGATAATGTTCCATTAGTTTGTTTTACTGGTCAAGTTCCAACTTGTGTCATAGTAAACGATATGTTTCAGGAAGTTGATATTGTAGGTATAACTCGTGGAATTTGCCTAGCAATTTATTAAAAAATTTAGGTGATGATATTTATCATGCTTCTCATCCTCTTTATATAGGAAGTGTAGTTATACATAGGTTCAAAGCGGAAAATTTCTTAAAGATATGATAATTAATGAAAGCTAGAAAGGATAAATATTATTATAAAAAAAATGAGTTGCTCTTTATGTGGAAAATTCCCTAGAGTTTTTGCCAAAATTGCAGACCTATTTTCAACTAAATTGTATAATCTAAATTCTTTAACTGTAGGACCAACAGAAGATATCACTATGTCTCGTATGACCATAAGTGTACTATGCGATGATGCTACATTTGAGCAAATAAAAAAACAATTAAATAGATTTATAGAAATAATAATATTATTTTCAAACAAATAAATCCCCTTATAATACGATATAAATATCATATTATAAGGGGATTTATATTAAGCAACTACTTCAGATACGTTATCTTTTGTTTCTTCTAGTACGCCTAATTTTTTCGCAACTAGTTTAGTAGTACTTGCTTGTACTATTAAAGTTACAAGTATAGTCATAAATACTACCGAAGATATTATTTCATAACCTGGTACTTTCATAGCCACTATTATTCCTGATACTGCAGCTGGTATAACCCCAGTTTCTCTAACCCACATCATAAATAATTTATCTTTAAATGTCCACTGTGCTTTTCTATCAAATATAGTAGATACTAACACCACTAAAGGTCTTCCTACAAACATTAAAACTAATACTGTTATTAATGATGGTAACCAATATTGAGCTAATGCTGATATATTTACTTGAGTCCCCAGTAAAACAAATATCGACATACGACATATTGTAGCTATACTTTCTGTGAAATGTACTGTTGGTTGATAATCCGCTTCTTCTAACCAAATTCCGAACATTTTTTTATTTCCTGAAATCAACCCTGCCATAAATACTGCCATATATCCACTGCCATGGAACATTGTAGCTAACTCATAAGCAAGAGTAACTGTTAACATCGACATAATTGGAGCATAAGAATGAAATACTCCTACTCTTTTATCTGAAACTAATATTATTAATAAATATCCTACTAATATTCCTACACCTATTCCTACTGCTGCTGAAATAAGTAATTCCTTAATACTATCTATTGCTGAGAACTGACCACTCATAACTATACCCAATAATGCAGAAGATAATATAGCGCCCACTGCATCATTAAAAGCAGACTCACTTACAACTGTTTGTTTTATCTTATCCTTTATTCTAACTTGTTTAAATACAGGTATAAGAGCTGCTGGGTCTGTTGAAGCTATAACCGCACCTAAAAGAAAAGCTGTCATAATAGGTAAATTAAATATCTTTGCTGCCACAACACCTACTACAACTGCAGATATTACAACACCTACTGTTGATAACATTCCTACACTTACTTTTACCTTATTTAGTACTTTTAAATTAATTTCCTTACCACCTTCATATAATATAAATGCTGATCCAAAAGTAAGTATTAAATTATTTTCTACTGGAAAAGCCCCGATACTTAAAATATTTAAAAAGGCTGGTCCTATTATTATACCTGATATTAAATATAGTATTACATCTGGAATTTTTAATATTTCACTTACTCTTCCCAGAGCAATACCAGTAATTATTATCATCGAAAATATTAACAATAAATTATTGGTAGCAATTGCTTCTATGCTTCCTTCCATACTATTCATCTCCACTCTATCAATTTTGTTTTTAATCCAATAATTATCCATTATATACCCCTAATTATCATAAGTCAATGCTAGTGAACGTTGTCAAAATATAAAATTTTATTAACATTTTTTGAGTTTTCTGGAAATTTTATGATTGATTTAATTTTCACAGAATTTCACTTAATTATTAATATATTTTTCTTTTTTTCAAATTAAAAAAGCTATAAGATTTACTCTTATAGCTTATCTTTAACAGAATTATCTTCTGCCTTTGTTATTTTGTTGTTTTCTAGATTGTCTACATTCTGGACATCTAACTGGTTCGTTATCAAATCCTTTTTCTTTATAGAATTGTTGTTCTCCTTCTGTGAATAAGAATTCAGCTTTACAATCTTTACATATTATTTTTTTATCCATTATATTAATCCTCCTATAAAGACTATATAGCAATAATTTGTCTTTATAGGAAAAAATTATTATCTAAATTAATCTTTATTTATTCTTATTCTAAGAATAACATATTATCTCAATAAATACAAGTATTTCATATATTTTAAAGTGTTTTTATTTTCCTAATAAAAGTAATATTATTACTGTTTAAATACTCAAAGTAACCTTAACTTACTTGTCATCATAAAATATAATAAGTAGTTTAATATAAGGGGGCAAAATATGAGTATAGATCATCAAGAGCCAATTATACAAATAGGGCCAGTTCCTATATCACCACCTTTAATAAGCCCAAGACCTAGTCCACCTATTTTACCATTTTCGACTGAAACAGATCCTGGATCAGCCATATCTCCAGGCCTAGATATTTCTAAGGTGAAAATGAAATCACTGTTTTCAAATGCATTTATAATAGTAGGATATAATGACGTTTTATATGCCGTTGCTACTATTACTCAACAAGGTGAAACTTTCAAAATAATTCCTATTAATAACTATCAGGTGAAACTTAGAATTGTTGGGGGACAGTTTGTAAGAATCGATTATAATGGTGCATTAGTTGCTGATGTTAATAAAAATAATGCTACTATTTTTAATATTTTACGAACTGGCTATATGGAATTTAGTTTAATGGCACCGCAAGGAAAGTACGTTAATGTAAAACAAAGGGATAATATGTTAATTGCTAAATCAGAATATACTGGACCTAAAATAAAGTTTAAATTTAAAAATGCTAATTAAATAAAAGGGAAGTGTAATAGGTCACACTTCCCTTTTTCTTTATTTATCTATTGCTTTTTATTTCCTTTTTAATTTTCTTTAAAGCTTTTTTAGATCCTCTTTCTATATCCCTATCTAGCTTTCTTTTTTCAAAGCTTATAAACAAACTATTTAAATCATAATCTTCAGGATATAAGTCTTTAGCTTTGAGTTGTAATTTTAGCCTTCTAGCATTCATCTTTATAAATTCATCTTTATATAAAACTTCCACGTTGTTAAACTTGTCAATTGGCTTATACACTATACCAAAATCATTAAAATCTAATAGTTCTACCTTATCTCCCATTTCAAAATTTGGAAATTCTATCAAAACTAAATTTTCCTTTTCAACAACTTTATTTAAGATTTTATTTTCTTTTACTAAAGTGAAATCATAATTTTTATTGTCCATATAAATTTTTGCCTTTTGTAAAACTTTATCTTTTATTCCCATTTTTTTAGAAATAAATAGTGCATTGCTATCTTCTGACTTACCAATAACAAGCTTGTACAATGGCTCTAATGTTTCCTTATTAAACATCATTCCTGCATTTTCAAAATGAGGATGCTTATTAGCAAAATGTTTAATTTCTTCATAATGAGTTGATGCTACCATGATACATCCCATTTGATAAAACTCTTCAAGAAGTGCAATAGCTAAACTTGCTCCTTCATTTGGATCGGTTCCAGAACCTATTTCATCAAATAGTATCAAAGTATTTTTATTAGCCTCTCTCATAACCTCCGCTATATTTTTTATATGGGCAGAAAAAGTACTAAGTGCATTTTCAATACTTTGATTGTCTCCTATATCAACAAAAACTTTTTCAAACACACTAATTTCAGTATTTTCCATAGTCGGTATATCGAAACCACATTGTGTCATTAAGGTTAAAATACCTACAGTTTTCAAAGTGATAGTTTTTCCACCTGCATTAGGTCCTGTTATAATTAAACTTCTATATTTATCACCTATTTCAAAATCCAAAGGCACTACATTGCCTTTTAGGAGAGGATGCCTTCCTTTAATAATCTTAGTATATCCATGATTATTTATCTTTGGTGTAATGCATTTATTATTTTGACTAAATTTAGCCTTAGCAAATACCATATCATAATGAGATACTATTTCCATATTCAACTTAATCTCTCTAATTTTGTTATAAATCAATTCTGTAAGATATGATAAAATCTTATATTCTTCTATAGATTCTTCACTTTTTAATGTAATTAACTCTAAAGAATATTTGCTTATGGATGCTGGCTCTATAAACACTGTTGAGCCCTTTGAAGAAGTATCTAAAACTGCTCCATCAACTTCATTTTTAAAAGATGATTTAATAGGTACTACAAATCTATCATCTCTTTTACTTATAATAAATTCTTGTATATACTTTTTATTAGTAGAAGATGTTAAAAATTTATTTAACTTTTCCTTTATTCTACCTTCGCATATATCTATGCTTCGTCTAATTTTCTTCAATTCTTTACTAGCTTCACTCGAAATTTTATTATTTTTAATTGAAAATTTAATTTCTTCTTCTATGCTTTCGCATTCTGTTATATTTAATGCATAAGAACTTAATGTAGGTGAATAAAATTCCTTATCCAACATAAATAATTTTATCTTTCTGCATCCTCTTAAGAAATCTTCACAAGAAATAAGTTCTGAAACATCTAAAATCATTCCCTTCTCTACTTTATCTATTACAGGGTATATATTAAACAATCCTTCTAATGGTACATGATTACTACTTTCCAATACTTTTCTTGCTTCTTTATTTTCCTCTAGCTTCTTTTTTACAACATAATAATTTCCACTAGGTTCTAATTTATCTATAAGACTTCTTCCAAGTGAACTTACGCAGTATACTTTTACTAATTCCTTAATTTCATTTAATTGTAATTTTTCAAATGTATCTAAATTCATCTTAATCTCCTTTATTTATATATCAATCTTATATTAAAAGACTTCTTTATAAATAAGGATAGTATTTTGTGGTTACCCCTTATTTATAAAGAAGTTTTCCCACAATGCTCTTATTATTTTTCAAAAACAACTCTCCTTTTAATTTTTATTTACAATATTATATTATCATAAAAATAAAAAAAAGTGTAGATTTTGAACTATATACAAAATCTACACTTTTCTATTCACTCTGCATTAATAAGTCTTAATTTTAACAAAAATCAAATAAGCAATTTTCATCAAACTTTACAAAAACTTTATCTCCAGCTTTTAATGGCTCTATATTTTTATTAATTTCTAATTGTATTGCATTATAGTTTTCATTTTCTAAATTCTGTACATAGACTATATATGTAAACGAACTTTCAAAAACTTTTACTATGGAAAGTTCAAACAAATTCTCTCTACTAAATTGAAGGTTATTTTGAACTATTCTCATATGATGTGCTCTGATGCCAATATATTTTGCTTTGTCTATTACATCATGAGATAATTTACATTCTATTCCCCATTCCTTGGCAAATACCCTTTTTTCATCAATTATATCTATTTCAGAAATATTTTTACAACCTGTGATAATTGCTTCTGTCATTGAAATCGGATGTTTAAATAAATCTTTTTTAGATCTTTTATTTATAGCTAAGCCTTTGTTAAATACAACTATATCATCACATATACGATAAGATTCACTTATATCATGAGTAACATATACAATATGACCTTTAAAATCATTAATCATATCTATTAATTCATTTTCCATATTACTTTTCAAATGATAATCCAATGCAGAAAATGGTTCATCTAAAATAAGTATATCTGGATTGCAAGCCAAAGCCCTTGCAAATGCTATTCTTTGTTTTTGTCCACCTGATAACTGGTAAGGATACCTTTTTTCAAATCCTTCTAGCTTCATTTTATGAAGATATTCTTTTACTATTTTACTTTTTTCCTCTTTATTAAGATTTGCTAATCCTATTTCAATATTTTCTTTTACTGTCATATGAGGGAACAATGCATAATTTTGAAATAAATAACCTACTTTACGTTCTTGTGGAGGAATATTTATATTTTTTTCTGAATCAAAAAATACTCTTCCATTTAAAATTATCTTTCCTTTATCTGGCTTAACAATACCTGATATACATTTCAAGGTCATACTTTTTCCACAACCTGACTCTCCTAAAAAGCCTAAAACACCATTTTCTTGTTCTATATTAACTTTTAGAGAAAAGGAACCAAAGTCTTTTTCTATATCTACTATTAATGACATCATCTATCCCCTCTTCCCTACAATTTCTTGTTGCTTGTCAGACCATTTATTTAATATAAGTATCATTACTACTGAAATAGCTACAATAGTCATTACCCAAAACAGGGCTCCTTTATAGTCCATAGCTTGAACTTCAAAGAATATGGCTAAAGGCATTGTTTGAGTTTTCCCTGGAATATTTCCTGCAATCATAAGTGTAGCTCCAAATTCCCCTAGTGCCCTTGCAAATGATAATACTAGTCCGCCTATTATTCCTGGCCAAGCAAGTGGTATTGCAATTTTATAAAAAATATTCCAATTACTAAGGCCTAATGTCTTAGCTGCTGAAATTAAATTAATATCAATTTGCTCAAAAGCTGATCTTGCACTTCTATACATCATTGGAAAAGCAACAACTGTTGCTGCAATAACAGTAGCACTCCAGGTAAAAATTATACTTTTATCCATAAGTTCCAGTAATTTTCCCACAGGTCCATTTTTGCCAAACAAAAGAAGCAAAAAGAAACCTAATACTGTTGGAGGAAGTACAAGGGGTAAAGTAAATAAACTATCAATTAAACCTTTCCATTTTCCTTGATAATTGGCTACTAAATAAGCACTTCCTATGCCTATAAAAAATGTTATGAATGTTGCTAATAAAGATGTCCTTATTGATATCCAAAGTGGTGTTAATCCTGCATTCATTATACTTCCTCCAGTTCTATAATCTAATTAGCTTTTTTAAATCCGTATTTTTCAAGAATAGTTTGTCCATCATCACTTAATAAGAAATTCTCAAATGATTTAGCTTTGTCTTGTTTTTTACTTTCTTTCATTACAGCAACTGGATAATTTATAGGTGAATGAGTGTCTTTGTCTGTAGTTAAAACAATTTCTACTTTATCAGCACCTACAGTATCACTCAAATAAACAAATCCAACATCAGCATTTCCTTGTTGTACCCAAGATAAAACTTCTTTTACATCTTTAGCTAGAACAAGCTTGTTTTCTACCTTATTATATAGCTTTGTATTATCTAAAACTTCTTTAGCATATTTACCAGCTGGAACTGATTCTGGATCTCCTATAGCTATATGTTTTACACCATCAGACACTATGCTATCTAAATCTTTAACTGTTTTTCCTTTAGCCGAAACTAATACCAAATCATTCGTTAATAAGGTTTTATTTGTTCCATCTAGTAATAAATCCTTCTCTTCTAATGCTTTCATTTGTTTTTCACCTGCTGATATAAACACATCACAAGCAGCGCCTTGTTCTATTTGTTGTTGTAAGGTTCCAGAAGATCCTAAATTAACTTCTAGTTTTACATCTGGCTCTACTTCTTTAAATTTTGTTTCTAATTCAGTCATGGCCTCTTGTAGAGACGCTGCTGCAGATATATTTAAAGTTACTGTCTCTTTACTTGTTGTATCATCTTCCTTGCTTTTGTCTTCACTCTTGCTAGAACATCCAATTACTCCTAATGTTAAACCTAAAACTAGACCTATTATTCCTAATTTTTTTAATACTTTCATAAACATCCCCCTATATTGTGTTTTATTATGTTTCGTAACATTATGTCATGTTTTATAATTTATATTGTATATATTTGATACTTTTATATCAACAAGTTTATACATTTTTTAGAATATTTAGTAAAAAAAATATTTTATGTTACAATATTTCTAGGGAGGTGTTTGTTATGAATTCATCATTAAATGCAATGGAAGTTGCTCAAATGTTAAACATTACAAAAAATACAGTCTATGAAATGATAAAGAGAGGAGAGCTTCCCTCTTATAAGATTGGTAGAAAAATAAGAATAGATAAAAGTGATGTGGAAAATTATATAAATAGCCAAAAAAATACATTTACAAGTAATTCCATGTTATCATTTGAACCTACTATTAATATGAAACCTTCTTCTATAAAAAGTGGAGAAATTATAATTTCTGGTCAAGATATTATTTTAGATATATTATGTAGAATGATAGAAGTTAAAATAAAAAATATAAGAACATATCGTTCTAATATAGGTAGCTATAATGGATTGTACGATATGTACAATAATAAAGTTTCCATATCTTCTTGTCATCTTTGGGATAGTGAAACAAATACATATAATACTAATTTTGTAAAAAAATTATTACCAGGTGTACCTTGTATTTTAATTAATATTGCTTATAGAACACAAGGATTTTATGTTAAAAAAGGTAATCCTAAAAATATAAGAGATTGGAATGATTTAAGTAGAAGTGACATTACTATGATTAATAGAGAAAAAGGCTCTGGAGTTAGAGTTTTACTTGATGGTAAACTACATTCATTTAATATATCTAATAATATAAATGGATATGAAAATGAAGAAACATCTCATCTTAGCGTAGCTAGTTATGTTGCTAGAGGTGGAGCTGATGTGGGAATTGGTAATGAAAAAGTTTCTAAACAAGTGGATAATATTGAATTTATTCCTCTTCAAAAAGAACGTTATGACTTAGTAATAAAAAAATCCGATTTAGACAATCCTATTTATAAATCTATTATTAATATTCTATCTTCTAAAGAATTCAAAGATGAACTTGAAGGGCTTGGAGGATATGATTTAAAAGATACTGGTAAAATAGTTGGGCAAACATAAAATTTAAAATAAGAACATAGATGAGTAACTAATCTTACTTTAAGCTAAAAAATAATGCTCCCCCTAAAGGAGCATTATTTTTATGGTTCAATTAACCCGTATTTTACCTTTATTCTATCAAGTTTTTCTATCATAGGTTTACTAAGTATGAACAGGAAAAATATTGTTGATATGGCATGAACCATATTAAATGGTATACCACTTATATATACTGATATAGCTCCTGCTTTTGTTATGTTTTTTTCTGAAAACATAAATATAGATGCAGTATCTAATAAAAAGCCATATATTAAAAAAGTGGAAATACCTCCATATAAACATAAAGATAGTTTTTTCTTTTTCAACATTCCTTTTTTAAATAATACTCCTGCTATAAATCCTATTATACCAAAACCAAACATCTGCCATGGAGTCCAAGGACCTTGTCCAAAAAAGAAATTAGAAACAATCCCAGATACAGCACCTACTAAAAAACCAGCTTCTCCTCCAAAACAAACACCTGCTATTATTACTATAGCTGCAACGGGTTTAAACTGAGGAAGCATGAAAAAGGCACCTCTTCCAGCTACTGCTATAGCTGCTAACACTGATATTACAACAAGTTCCCTGGCCTGCGGATCCCTATCTTCAAATACCATAAAAAATGGTATCATAGTTTCTACAACTATAACAAGACTGGTTGCATAATAATTTTCTCTTTGATTTCCATGAAAAACAGCTAAATATATAGTAAATGGTATAGCAAGTAATATTATAAATAGGGCTACAAAAGTTCTTTTACTTAATTTATAATCTTTTGCTAAAGTCCTTTTTGAAACTCTATTTCTAGCAAAATAATAACGTCTACTTCTTTTTTTTCTTTTCTCTTTTTTTTCTTCTTTTATATATATTTTCTTCTTTTTTTCTTCTATAAAATTAATATTCTCACATAGATTATCTACTAAGCTAATGTTTGTAGCATTGCTTCCTTGTTCCCATTGCATAAAGTTATCACATCCTCACATGTTACAGCATTTTCAAATACCTGCCTACTCATTCTATTTGCTACAGTTGTGTAGAAACTATTTCCCGAGAAAAACTTATTTGGTGTATTACTAGTTACAATACTTCCATCAAAGAAAAGAGCACATCTATGAGCATAACTTGCACAAAATTCTATATCATGAGACACCATAACTACTGTTACTTTATTTTCTATTAATTTATTTATTATTTTAGCAAATTTAACTTTAAAATGAGCATCTAAGCCCTTTGTCGGCTCATCAAGTATTAATAGTTTAGGCTCTAAAAGCAATACTTTTGCCAAAGCTACTCTCTGCTGCTCTCCACCGCTTAAGTCATATGGATGGTGATTTAATAAATCTTCTATTTCAACTAATTCAGATATTTTTGCTATTTTACCTATTTTTTCCTTTTTGCTAATTCCCAGCTTCGGAAACATTTCATATAAATCTTTTTCTACTGTATTTTTCACAAATAAAGATTGAGGATCTTGAGGAAGAATAGCTATATTATTATTAAATAGCTCTTTATTTTTATATTCTTTTATATTTTTGTCAAAGAGTTCTACTTTACCTCTATAAGGTTTGTTTATCCCACATATTAATGAAACTGTTGTACTTTTTCCAGTACCATTTCCTCCTACTATACAGAAAAACTCACCTTCTTTAACTTCAAAGTTTAAATCTTTTACAATGTCATTGCCATTTTTCTCATATTTAAACCAAACATCCTTCATTTTTATTGCTGCTTTATCTAAGTATATATTATTATTTTCTTTATCATCTTCTACTCTTGTATATGCCACTTCTTCATTTACAAATAATTCATTAATAAAATATCGTCCCTCTTTTACAGTAATTGGTGTTTCATTTATATTTAGAGAAGAAGCTATTTTTATAGGAGATGGCATTGCCTCAAACATATCCGGAATTAATTTCTTTACCTTTTTACCCACATTCTTTGGATTATCATCAATAATTACTTCTCCTTCATCCATAAGTATTATTCTATCAGCCATATTAAAAACTTCTTCTAAATCATGTTCTACAATTACTATTGTAATTCCCAATTCTTCATTAATTTTTTTTATGGTCTTTAAAAAATCACTAGCTGTTATAGGATCTAGTTGACTAGTTGGTTCATCCAAAATTAATACAGATGGTTGCATTGCCATAATTGAAGCCAAATTTAATAATTGCTTCTGTCCACCTGATAACTCGGTTACATTTTTTCTAAACCAAGTTTGTATACCAAAGAAATTGGCCATTTCAGCTACTCTAAGTCGAATAGTATTGTTGTCATAACCTAAACTTTCAAGTCCAAACGCTAATTCATGCCATACTTTATCTGTTACTATTTGATTTTCAGGACTTTGCAATACATACCCTATCTGTGATGACTGAGTTCTATCATCAACTAAATCAAGTAATCTACCTTGAAAATATATATCACCTTCTCTTTTTCCATAAGGTGTAAGTACTGTTTTTAAATGTCTTATTAATGTACTTTTCCCACAGCCTGACTTCCCACAAATAACTACAAATTCGCCAGATTCAATAGTTAAATTTATATTTTTTAAAGCTAGTTTTTCCATATTAGGATAAGAAAAAGCTAATTGTTCAATTCTAAATGTCTCCATTTTATTTCCTCCTTAATATCAAGAATCACTGGGATAATACATAAAAGGAAATATGCAGTATAATCAATTATACTAAATATTGTAATAGGGACCATTTTTATGGCAGGAAAATAAATCATAGTATTTTCTCCCTTAGAATGACCTATTAAAATTATTATTGTGAAAAAGATCATTATAGTTATTACAATTTTATCCCTATCATCAAATCTATAATTTGAAAAACTAGTTCTTCCTTTAAGACCATATCCCCTTGATTTCATTGAATCAGCTGTTTCTATCCCATTTTCCAATGCCCAAGTCATCATTATGGATAAAATTTTCATTCCATTAAGAGCCTTAGTTATTATATTTCCGTTACTAACATCTCTTCCTATACATTTTTGTGAATTAGATATCACTTTAATTTGGGCCTTATATTTTGGTACAAATCTTAATACCATAGATATAATAAGTGATAATCCTGGTATTATTCGTCCAAATAGATATATAAATTTATCTGAACATACTACTGCATTATAGCAAGAAAACCAAAGAATCATTGATATAAACATAGTTGCTGCTGCTATCCCATAAACAATAGATTCTAGTGTTAATGGGTTTCCTGTACTAAAGTATCCAAGAATAGTTACTCCTGCATGACTAAAAGCTGGATTTATTACTGCACAAAATACTAAAAATGGTATCATATATACTATATTAAACTTTACAGCTTTTCCTCCATTCAAACAAATAGAGTAAATAAACGATGTAATAAAAGATATTCCTAAAAAAACAGGATGCATAAAAAACATGCTAAATAGTATTACTACTGTAAAGTAATACAAATTTACAATTGGATGATAAGATTTAAAAGAATTTATCATTTTTTATTTGCCATCCAGTCACATCCAACATCTTGTCCTAAATCACAAGTATATCTCCATTTTATCTTGTCACCATCTCTTAATTTATATCTACTACATCCGTAATTAGGGTACCATCCATTAACTTGATACATCCATCCACTTAATTCTCCTCCATCAAACTCATATAAGTTATGAATACCTTCTATATAATTACTGTTATAAATTGGAGTCATAGAGAATTCCATATGAATCTTATTAGCTTTTACTTCTCTTAATAAAACATCGAACACTGTTTCGTTTTTGTAAAACTTAACTTTTTTAGTTTTATATATAATTCCATCTGATGGAATCATATCTCCTTTTCCATTTTCTATTGCAACCTTTCTATTGGCTGGTTTTAATAAAGTCTTACAATCTATTGACAAAGTTACATATCCTGCCACTTTACTTTTGTCAACTTTATTTCCACCTTCATTCCATTCAAATGGTTTAGGTTTTCCAGCTGGAGTTGGATCTGTTAGATATTTATCCTTTCCATCTTCTCCTGGAGTTCCCTCTTCTACATTAATTCCCATTTGCTTTTTATATTCTAAACTTTGTTTTGCTTTGTCACCCTTACTATCATTACTACTTCCACCATTTGAACTATCTGAACCACTTCCATCAGTATCTGCATCTATTGCTGCTTGTTTTGGATCACTTCCTACAATATAAAATGCTCCTTCTCGATCTTGTACACTAAAGTTAATAGTTGTTTTATCTGATGAAAAATCTACAGTAGCTGTAGTTACTTTTTCTAACTTATCTGAGTTTAACTTATATATATCCGCTGCACTACATTTTAATTTACTATTAAATATAATTGATAAAGCTGTATTACTTTCTAAGCTTGAAGTTTCTTCAAAAGAAAATCCATAAACTATATCTGATTTAGATTTTTCTTTTACTGAATCTATATTTTCACTTACTGAATTAACTTTTAAGTTTATATCTTTAGGCTCTTTAATATCACTAGCTAGAAACATCCATTCATAAGAAAAATCTTTATTATTACCTTCAAGTAAAGCCATCTCTCCACTATCTTTTATTTTTTCAAATGTTTCTGCAGTAACTATTCCATTGTCCGGTATTTTGCTATTATCTCCAGAAGCGCCACTTCCTTCACCACCACTAACTACATTACATCCTGTAAGAGCAAAAACCATAATCAAAAACAATGATATTATTATTTTTTTTATCTGCTTCATTTTTCTCATCCCCCTCACAAATTACTCTACTTTTATATTACAATCTTCAAATTTAATGTTTTTATTTTTTGTTGATAAGCTTGAATTATCTTTGTCCCCATTAACAGTTGCAAAAACTGCATCTTTTATATTAAAACTTATATTTTCTCCACTTTCCACATCCTCTTTTAATTTAAATTCTAGTATTAAAATATTATTTTTTTCTTCCACTATTGATTTACTAGTGAATGATTCTTTTCCTCCTGTAGAATCCAAATACATAATATTAACTTGACCCCTTTTATTACTTGCTTTTGCATCATATTCCCAGGTTGGTGAATTAGATGAGTAAGTTAATATATCACCTTTTTCTATATCAATAAATTCAACTTTATTTTTATCAAAAGAAATAGAAAAACTTGCACTTGAATATATATTAGAAGGAATCTGTGACATCTTTAACTTTAATTTAAAAGTATCTTTATCATTAATAGATAAAAGGCTATCTCCATTTAATGATATTGATACTTCTTTTTTTATTTCACTATTATTATCTATATCATTTTTAGTATTTTTTTCTTGTGAATTTATAACAACAATGTAAGCAATTCCTATTACAATTACTAAAATAGAAAGCAAAATTAATATGGTATATTTTTGTTTTTTATTCAAATCATTTAACATTTAAGATTCCTCACTTACTTTATCAGACTCTTTGTCTTCTTTATTCTCATCTTTGTATATACTAAAGACTTTATAATCTTCATTACTTACAAACTTGTTTATTATGCTATCAATGTCTCCATTATCAATTTTAGAATCTATTGTCACATTTGCAGCAATAATTTCTTTATCCTTGGAAATTTTCATCTTTCCATTTAGAACTGATTGTAAATTCAATAAATCTTGTCCATTAACTATTTTGTCATTATTTAAATCTCCAAATGTTACTTCTTCCCCTTTTTCTTTCATGAACTTATATTTTTTCATATTTATTAAATCTTCTTTTTTACTATCTTTGCTAATAAGACCTATATATGTAGGTGATTTACTTAGTTTTGATAATTCTTCACTATAATACAAGTTGCTTTCTTCATCATACATTACTCCTACTTGATCATCTCTTTTGGGGAATTCTACAACTATACATTTTTTATTTTCAGGAATTAAACCATCTTTTTCACCTTCATAAATAATTTTTAAATTTATAGTCGCATCTTTATTGTTTTTAGAGGAATTTCTTGTATTACCTGAAGTATTTGAACTGCCTGAACTATTTGAATTATTACTTGATAATGAATTACTATTTCCATTGCTAACTGAGTTGTTATCCTGGTTTATTGTTCCTCCAGAGGAGTTTTGATTATTATCATCTTTGTTATTGTCTTTATCATCATTTGGTTTAACTAAATCAGGATTTTCTCCAGTAGATAATGTTTCTTTTGCATCTGTCATATCATAAAGTCTGTTTTTACCCTCCAAAAACCTTTGATATGCGACTAATGCATACATTCCTTGATCTGTGGCCATTGCATCGATTTCCATATTTTCCACATGTTTAAACCCGCCACCTTTAACATAGAATCTCATTAAGTTAGATATTAACCAGCAATCTCCTTTAATAAATCTTTCATCTTTTCCTGGGTCTATTCCAAGTGCACATAGTGCCACTATAACTTGATCAACACTTTCACTATTTGTAGTTCCCCAACTAGAGTATCCACCCTTATCATTTTGTAATTTTGATAATACTTTAATAGCCCTATTAATATACGGCTTAACTTTTTCTTCATTTTTATATGGTGCTAATGATTGTAGTGCCATTGCTGTAATGTCTGGGTCTGGAACTTTTCCACTAAGCGCCCATCCACCTCCATCAATTTCTTTACTTAAAATATAATCAATCAATTTTTCTCTACTAGTTTGAACTTTTACACCATCAACTATTGGTATCTCATAATTATTAGTATCAAAAGCTATAAGAGCAAAAATAGGTCCATTTATACCTTGTTTTATTACTTTATTAAAGTCTGCTAATTTTTCAAGCAAGTTATATCCCCCAACATTTCTAGGGTCTTTTCCTATTGATGTTAGACCTAGAATAACTCTAGAGTACTCTGTGTATTTCATATTATGTAAAACACCATCACATTCTTTTAGCGTTTTAACTACATTCGAGTAATATTTATCATAATAAGACTGTGGTATTTTAATTCCACCTCTCGCTAAACATAGTATGGACCATTCACCACTAAATGTTCCTACGTTTGGATCAGGTGTATTTTTATGGATCAATATACCTGTATTATTTATAGCCTCCTTAACACTTGGATTGGGAGTTTTTAGCGATAATGCATAAGATCCACTTAAACAAGTAGTTATCATTACTACAAAGGTCAATATGCATATTATTTTTTTTAATATTCTATTCCTAAACAAAATCTTTCCCCCTTTATAAAAATTTCAGAATCATTATTTCAACCTATTTAAATGGTAAATTTTATTTTATTTATGTACAATAAAATAAAGTAAAGAGTATACTTAAGTTACTACAGTCGTACTACCTTACATACTACTTATAAATACATTTTTATAAAAAAAGTTAGGATAAATATCCTATTATCCTAACTTAAAAATATTGTTTTATTTTAAATTTTTCAGTAAGCTATTACTCTATTTTTATTTGTTTTATCTATTTTACTTTTGTATATTTTACACTACTAAATGAACTATAAACTTTATTTCCATCAATAGTTTTATATGCTCTAACTTTGTAATAATAAGTTTTCTTTTTAGTAAGTTTACTATTTGTATATGATAATGTAGACCCCTTAGTTATTGTATTTATTTTCGAATATTTCCCAGATTTACTAGTTGCTCTATAAACTTCATACCCACTTGCATTTGTTATCTTATTCCAAGATACTTTAATTTTTTTACTTCCTGCGCTTAATTTAATACTTGGCGTTGATGGTTTTGTAGTTATTTTTTTTACATCACTAAAATTGCCATAATAAGTCATTCCACTATCTGTTGTATATGCCCTTACTTTATAAGAATAACTTGTTGCAGAGCTTCTTTTTGAATTTGTATATGAAGTAGTGCTATTTTTGCTTACAGTAGATATATGGTCATAAGATTTAGTTTTAGAATTATATCTGTAAATTCTGTATCCACTGGCTTCTGGTACTTTGTCCCAAGTAAGTTTAACTAATGAAGTTGTTGCAGAAGCTTTTGTGTTTTTTACTTTCCTTGGTAAAATTTTAAATGTTATTTCTTTTCCAAATTTTTTATAATTATTTTTACCTGTTACTTTTACTTTAGCTGTTCCTACTTTTTTATTATTACTATAGGATAATACATAGTCTGTTCCTGATTTTAATGTTTTGCTTCCATCTTTTACTGTTACTGATGGTTTTATTTCTTTTCCTGTATATTCTTTATTTGATATTGAAGATATTATAAATTCTTTTTTCTTTACAATTTTAAATGTAGTTTTTCCTACATAACCTTTATAATTGCCTATACCTGTTACTCTTACTGTGGCCGTTCCTATATTTTTATTATCACTATATGATAATGTATAATCTGTCCCCGATTTTAATGTTTTACTTCCATCTTTTACTGTTACCGATGGTTTTATCTCTTTCCCTGTATATTCTTGATTTGATATTGTACTAACAGATAGCATTTTAGGAAGTTCAACATTACCCAAGGCTTTATTTAAATTATCCAAAGTAGCATCTACTTTATCTTGTTTAGATTCCATGTTTTGTAATACTTTGTACGCATTATTATAAGCTAATTTTACATCTTTATCTTCTAAAATATATTTCTTTTCATCTGAGCTATTTATTTTAGCAACAGCTGTAGTTAAGTCATCTTTATTAGCTGCTTTTACTAATGCATCTGTACCACTATCACCAGACATAAATGTTGATCCTAAATCAGCTCCATACCCCCAAACAGTATATTGCCATCTCATTACATCTCCATCTTTTAATTTGTATTGTCCTGATCCATAGTTAGGAAACCAATTATTTACAGCATACATCCATCCTGACATAAATGTGTAATCAAACTCACCTAACCAATCTTTTTCATCTCTTCCATAAGGCTCATCACACACATCTAAAATATATTTTGGTATTTTAGCTTCTCTTTTATCTCTGTCTCTTACACTTGCTAGGTAAAACGATTGCCCAACTACACCTGATTGATCCCCTATGCTTCCAGTATGTTTATAACTACCTTTTCCCAAATTTTCATCGATTAGCCTAGTTATAATCTTTGCACCTGTGTCCCCCTCATATATTGGAACTCTTACTGGTTCTATAATATAACCAAGTCCTAAAGTGAATTTCTCCATACTAACTGTAACGTATCCTTTTGGAGTAGAAGATGCTTCAGCATTTTGTGGCATAGAAAAACACATAACAAAAGTTAAAATAAATGCCATTAATACTGATAATATTCTACCTATTTTAGATTTTAATCTCTCCATGAAATCACCCCTTAATAAAAGTTTTCTAATTACTCATTTTATTATAGTTATTGACAAATTCCTTATCAATAAATTAACAATAAGATTACACTAAAGTTACTTTGGTAGTACTACTTACCCTTACTACTATTTATTTAAAAAGGTAAATTTTACATTAAGTAAAATTAATTGATGACTTTTAATTATTTTACAACTATATCTTTCTCTACACTCGCTGTAGCTGTTTTGCTCATTTTTATAGTGATTTTAGTATTTTTCTTTTGTTTTGGTATGCTTATTGAGTAAGTGCCATTTTTACTAACCTTAGCTGATTTACCTATTTGTTTTTCATTTACATAAACTCTAATCGTTGCTCCAGGTTGACCTTTGCCGCTAATTTTTGTTGATGATGATTTAATGGAATTTGCAGTAAGTGATTTAGAGAATACATTTAAAACTGTTGTAGTTTTTCCATCTGTATAATATCCTGCTTTTGAAATTTTAACATTTATTTTAACATATAGTTTTTGAGTAGGTATTTTAACAGAGTATTTTCCATTTTTATCTACTGTTGTTTTTCCTGCTTCTTTATTATTTAAATATACTCTAACTACAGCTCCTGGCATACCTTTACCTTTTACTAATTTGTCCTTTGGTTTTATTCTATTTACTGTAAAAGTTTTTATTTGCTTTAATACTGTTTTTGATAGTTTTTGTGATATATACCCATCCTTAGTCATTTTTACAGTAATTTTTGTTCCTCCTGATTGACCAGATATTTTTATAGAATAAGTTCCATCAACTAGAACTTTTGAAGATCCTATTAGTTTATTTCCAACATAGGCTTGGACTTTAGCACCGCCTTGTCCTTTACCTGTAATTTTAGTTGCATTGTATTTAATATTATTTACAGTCATGTTATTATCAAACTCAACTTTTAGTTGATTTACTGCACTATTTAACTTGTCTATTCTTTCCACATAATTTTTTTGTTCTTTACTTAATTTATCATAGGCCGATTTTACTTCTCTTATCTGCTTATAATCATTTTCTGTTATTTTTGATGGTATTTTACTTATTAATTTATCTATCTTAGTAGCTACTTTTAAATCTGATTCACCTTTTGACACTAAGTCTTTTAAATTATTTATTTTATCTACCGTTAATATATAATCTTGTACATCTTTACTAAACTTATTAAAATCACTTAAAAGTAACTTTCCTTCTTCCAATTGTTTTTTATTGGTAACTATTAAAGAAGCATTTTTTACTTTATTGTCAAATTCATCCGCTTTTTTTATTAATTCTAAATTTGTTATTACTTTGTTATAAGATTCTTTTGCTAAACTATTTACATTAAAGTATTTTTTAGATTGAGAATTTAGTGACTCATATCTATTTATTAACATCTTAGCTTTTTCAACAGTACTTCTATCTGATTTTAAAGGTAGATGTAAATCTAAAAATTTCTTTGCAAGCATTGAAGCATTTTCTTTATTTACATTGTCTTTTCCTATTTCTAGTACTATTTTATCCAACGTAGCTTTTGCAGTTTTCACCTTATTATTATTTTTCACACTATTATCCATATTTCCATGTGCGTTTATTGCAATCACTACATTTTCCATGTCTTCCTCTAATGCCGGTCTTTGAATTTTTTCAACCAAGTTTACAAAGTTCTTTATTTCCAGTTCTTTAATTTCTTCTAAATATTTATTTAACTTTGACACCACTGAGTTATCTATTAGTAATTTTTGATCTTCACTTAATGAGTCATACATTGATTTTGCTGATAATATGTCTGTTTTATTTTTATCACTATAACCATTACTTAAATCAATACTATTAATAGCTTTTACAACATTCTCTACAAATACTTTATTTACTGCTTTTATACTAATAATTGTATTTTCTGCATTTTTTATTTTACTTATATTGTTTGTCAAATCAGTATTTAATTGTTCTTGTTGCTCTTTTCTTAATAAATCATATGCCTTTCTTGCTTCATTTATTGTAGCTTCATCATTCAAACTTATTTCATCTGGAATTTTTGAAATAATAGTTTTTACTTTTTCTATTTCTAAGTTACTTATTGTTTCTTCAGCTTTAAGTAATTTATCTAAATTAGTAACATATTCCTTTTGCGTATCTGTTAAAGAATTATATGCATTTCTTATTTCTTCAATTTCTTCTTTATTATCTAAAGTAACGTCTCTTATTTTATTGATTTTTTCTATAACAGAGATTGCCGTTTCTTCGTCTTCACTTATAACAGTTACTTTACAGTAAGCAGATTTTCCACCTACTTTACCATATATATTTGTAGTTCCAGCTTTTTTACCAGTTACTACACCATTTTTGTCTACTGTTGCTATTGAACTACTAGAAGTTGTCCAAGTGACTGTTTTATCTATTGTTGAATTGTCTGGTTCTGTAATTGCAGAAAGTTTTATAGTTTTATTTACAGATATTTTAGCTGTACTTGGATTTATAGTAACTTTTGTTATAGGTATATTTACTGTAACACTGCATTTAACAGTATGTTCTCCTATTTGCGCTACTATATTTGTCGTTCCTGCTCCAGCTGCTGTTACCAATCCATTTTTATCAACCTTTGCAATTGATTCGTCCTCTGATTTCCATATTACAATAACATCTCCCATAGCATCTGCTGGGTCAGGCGTGGCAATTAATGTAAATGTTTTATCTAAATCTAAAGATAATTCAGTTTTATTAATTTTTACCCCGGTAAGTTTTGATTCAACGTTTACATTACAAGATATAGTTTGCCCATTTACGTAGGCATGTATTTTAGTAGTACCTACTCCCATACCTTCTATAGTTCCATCTTGGGAAACTGTTGCTATTTTATCATCATCTGTAGACCAGTATATATCTTTAGGTTTAAATCCTCCATTTATCTTTAATTCTAGTTTTTTACTTTCATTTTTTTGCAAAGTTATATCACTTAGTGACATAGAAATTACATCTGTCATATCATAAAGACTATTTTTCCCTTGTAAAAATCTTTGATAAGCCACAAGTGCATACATTGCTTGATCTGTAGCCATGCCATTTACTGAACCGCTTAATGTGTGTTTAAACCCTCCACCGTCGCAGTAATATTCCATAATTGCTGTTAATAGCCAATTTTTATCTTTTATGAATCTTGCATCTGATGTTGGATCTATGCCTAGCTCACACAAGGCAACTATAACTTGAGCTATACTTTCGCTATTTACAGTTCCCCAGCTTGCATAACCACCATTTTCTTTTTGTATATTAGAAAGCTTCGTTAATGCTCTTTCTATAAAAGGAGACACTTTTTCGTTATCTTTATATGGTGCCAGCGCTTGTAATGCCATCGCTGTTATATCTGGGTCTGGTGTAGTTCCCGATAATGCCCATCCTCCTGCTTCAGTAGTACCAGTCTTTATTTCTTTGCTTAGTATATAATCAATATATTTATCTCTTGTAGCTTGTTCTTTACCTTCTTGCACTGTTGGTATTTCATAGTCTCTAGTGTCTAAAGCTATAAGCGCAAAAATAGGCCCATTAATTCCTTGCCATACAACTTGTTGGTAATCTGCCAAGGGAGCAACCATATTATAGCCAGCTACGTCTCTTGCATCCTTACCTATGGAAGATAATCCTAATATTAATCTTGAATACTCTGTGTATTTCCTCTTATCTAATACTCCATCTACACTCTTTACTTTTTCTTCTATTCTTTTGTAATAGTTTCCATAATAATTTTCTGGAACACTGATATTTCCTCTTGCAAGAGAAAGAACTGTCCATTCTCCTGCACCTGTACCAAAAGCCGGTTCTGGAACTGTATTTATCATAAATTTTCCAGTTGAGCTTATTGCTTCATCAACTGATGGAGATGGTTTGTTTATATTATCATTTACACCCAATTGTTTAAGTGTACTTTCCAATGATTTCAATGCATTATCTACTTCATATTGCGTACTTTCCATATTTGTCAATACATTATTAGCTTTATCATAGGCTTTCCTTACTTTTACATTTCTTAGTAATGATAGTTTATTATCTCCACTATTTATTTTTGCAACTGCTGTTGTTAATTTATCTTTATTAGCTGTTTTAATTGAACCCCAAGATGAACCTAAATCTTCACCATATCCATATACAGTGTATTGCCATCTCATTACATCTCCATTTTTCGGATTATATCCAGATACACCTGTATTTGGAAATTCATTGCCTATCGTATACATCCAGCCAGACATTTGAGTATAATCAAATGCACATAACCATCCATCTTTTTTTCTTGAAGTAGGATCATTTGATAGTTTCTCTAAAATATATGTTGGTATGTTTTCTATTCTATAGTCATTGTCTTTTACACCAGAAATATAAAAAGTATTTTCAATATCTCCTGTTGCTTGATAGTTTTCTGACCCAAGAACTCTATCTACAACTTTAGCTCCATTATCGCCTTCATAATAAGGAACTATAATAGGCTCTTGTATATAACCTAGTCCAAGTGTAAATTTTTCTATACTTAGAGTTATATACCGTTGAGGAGTTTTTCCCTCAATATAGCCTAATTTTTGATTGGTTTGATTCTCAGCGCTTGCAAATACTGGACACAACACATTAAATACAAGTACTAAAGACATCAATAGGGATAAAAATTTTCCCTTGAGTTTTTTCATAAAACTCATCCCCCTTTTAAATTTTATCAGTGAAATATTTACAAAATGTTATTAAAATTGCTATATTTTGTTCTATATAAAATTATATAAAAAAAAAGACTAAAACATAGTCTAGTCTTTTTGTATTAGCATGGTAGTACTACTCGAAGTAATACCGTATAAATCTTTTTATTCTTTACTTTGTAACTTTACATAAGAAATTGCTTCTTTTCTATTTCGAAGATTTAATTTTACAAAAATATTACTGACATGCTTTTTAACTGTACATTCTGTAATATATAATTTATTTCCAATTTCTTTATTATTACATCCATCTCCAATTAATTGTAAAACTTCATCTTCTCTTTTAGTTAGCTTATTTCTACTATGTTTTTCTTCATGCTCAAACAACTTTTCAAGTAAGTCTAAATCATAGTACTTTTTACCTTTAATTACATTATGTACAATAGAAGAAAAATCATTTTTATCAGGTATGTCTGCAACATAACCTTCTACACCATTTTTTAAAGCTCTCTTAAAAATAGCCCCTCTTTTTCTAATATCCAACACAATAACTTTTATTTGATCATTGATAGACTTTATAGATTCTATAAAACTTAATAATTCCAAATAGTCATTCCTTATATCTATTATTATCATTTCAATATTATCGTATTGCATATTGCAAATAAGTTCTAACTTTTTCACAGAAATAACTTCAATTTCGTCTTCGCTATTATTTAGTATATCTTCTACTACCCCAATAATAATATCTGATTCTGAAATAACCAAAACATTCATTTTGTTACACCCCTTACTAAAAAAACAAAAAATCAAGCAAACTGACATTTTAGTTTTAAATTTATTCCCTCAATCTTGAAAAAATCATAACCTTAACCCTAATAAATTACCTTTATCATTTAATTCTTTGTATTTATAAAGAAGTCTATCATCTAATTTAAATACTGTCAATTAAAGTAGTAGTACTTTATTAATCTAAAAACATCTGTTTAAAATAAGTAACATTATATTTAATCAATAATTTTAAAATATTTCATAGCATGTTCTATTCCATCTTCATCTATATGTTTTGTAACAAATGTAGCTTTTTTAAACAAATCTGGATTTCCATTGCCCATAACTATACTATTTGAGGCACTTTCTAGCATAGGTATATCATTATTACTGTCTCCAAAAGCAAATGTATTTTCTTTATCTATATTAAAATGATTAATTAAAAAATCTATACCACTTCCTTTTGAATGTCCTTTTGGTATTAACTCTCTTGTTCCTTTTCCATGATCTATGTAATCAAATATTTCTTTTATATCTTCACAAAAATCATCTATATATTTGTTATCATCATATCTAATAAACATCTTATTAAATGTCATATTTTCTAAATCATAGGGCTTTACTGGGTAATTTTGTTTCCTTAAATTAGATAATAAAAAATCATCTTCTGCATTTTCATCAACATATATAGCTTCTTCACCTTCTAGTACAGCATTTAGCTCATACTTTTTTAATGAGTTCAATATAACGTTATACTTCTCTTTATTAACTCTATTAACATAAAGTACTTCATTGTTAACTTCTATATAAGTACCACATCCACAAACATATCCATCAAAGCCTAATTCCTTTATATCATCACCTATTAACGATTTTGTTCTTCCTGTATTTATAAAAATTAAATGACCTTTTTCCTTTGCTTTTTTAAGTGCATTTTTTGTACTTTCTGGTATGGTAAAAGTTTTGTGAGAAAGCAAAGTTTCATCAATATCGAAAAATAAAATCTTCCTATTTTTCATTTTATCATCCTCCCTAATGTCTTTTTCTTTACATATAAATATAGCTTTAAGTTATATTTTTTTCAATTGCATCTTTTCTATTATACAATTATTTTTTATATCTAATTATTTAGGTATTAATATTTTTCAAATAATAAAATTTATGAATTCCTAAAATTTTGTATTTTGGTAGCGAAACAAAATAATGAATATAATAATAGTATGTATTTTATCCAATATACGTAAAAATTTCACTTCATTCATATCACTACTTTGTATAGCATACAGTTTTAACTAACTCCATTACTCAAGTAAAAGTATTCGCAAATTACAATAAAAAAGCCAGTATAAAACTGGCTTTATTCTTCATCTTTAATACTATAACTAGCATCATCTATTACATTTGGATCTTTATATACTTTTTTACCGCTTCTTTCATATGGATCTTGAGGACCTTTGTATTTAGACAGTTCCTCATAAATTATACCTATTGCCCATATTACCATAAAGGCATCATCAAAAAATCCTAATGGACCAAACAAGGCCTCTGGAATGATATCTATAGAAAACACAAAGTATATTAGTGTAGCTACAAAAGAAAAAAATACTTTAGCCTTTCCTAAAAAAGATACATTTCTATCACTAAAATAGTCTGCAACTTTAGGTAAATTTTTTATAAATCCTATGCCAAATCCCGCTTCTTTAAATCTCACTAATATTCTCTTAAAACTATCTAAAAACCTGTTGCCAGTATTCATAGTCTTGTTCATCATACATTCTCCTTAAGAATAATATATTTCCACATAATTGTTTATACAATATATTAAAACAAAAATCGACTATATTCAAGAATAATTTTTTATGTATTAGTATAGTTTATTCTACAATTAATCCTATTAATCTCACTAATTCTAATCCTTGGCTAGCATTTACTTTAGCCTTGTATAATTCTGGTATTCCAATTTCAATTCCATCAATCTCACAATTAGACAAATTTACATCTTCTAAATATGTTCTTGTAAAAACTGTCTTTTTAAAATCACAATCATCAAAGTTTAAACATTTATTTTTTACTTCCATAAATACGCTTGAAGCGAAAGATGAGCCTTCTAAGCTTACCTTGTTTAATTTGCTAAAAGCAAAACTACTATAATCGCCTAAAATATTTTTAAATAAGCAATCTTTTAAATGCGCATCTTCAATTTTGACCCCTACCATCTTGCAATTTACAAATTCTGTCCTAAATATACTTCCTTCTGAAAAATCAATATTAGATAGATCACATTTATCAAATATAACATCTAATAGGTCTATGTATCTAAATGTACAATTGTCAAAGTTTACATTTTTAAAAACGCAACTATCAAAAGATAATCTAGACTCATCCATAGTTGGAATATCAATATTTTCAATCAATTTATCACAGATTTTTTCATCTTCCTCTATTAATTCCAATAATTGATCTGCAGTACTTATTACTTCTAAATTAACATTTATCTTAGGCTTTTGAATTTTTTTCAATCTACTCATCTCCATTCTTAAAATTTCTCCATATACTTTGAAAAAATAATTATTTTTATTTAATTATATTACCATTTATTTATTTCTTTACATAAAATTTTTCCATCAGCATATTTTTCTAAATATTCACAAGCCTCATCCATATATTTATATAGGTCTTCATCACCATTAAATGAAATTATATTCATTAGAATATGCTTAGCATCTGTAGTTATCATAGCTCTTACAGAATCCGAAGTTGTGCTACCAAACTTTCCTTTATTATCATAAAATACTGGTAAATTAGCAATATTCAATTCTCCCTTACCTATGCCTACATAAGTTTCACCTTCCTCAGCAATTGTAAAATGTATATCTCCACTTATCTTATCTAAATCATAAGTTCCCACAGAGTATGCAGAGTTTAAAGAGATTAAATTATTTATATCTACCACATTATTAACTTTATATAAACCAAGACCCCTAGCTATTCTTCTGTATAGTGCTTCAGAAGATAACCTATATCTAGATGGATCCTTCCCAAAGGCTTTATAGGCAACTCTAGAGTCTGCAATATTTTTTATTGTATTAATTCTTTTAACTGGCACATTATTTTCTATTTCCTTTGCTTTTTCATCAATTATATTCCATAATTTTTCATTTTTCTCTGTTACACTAACATAAGCTTCAATAGAACCGATTGCTACATTATTACACTTTTCATTAATTTTATCATCAATTATTATTTTCATTTTTTCAACCCCTTTTCTATTTAGATATAATTATACTATAAAAAAGCATACTTATCATTTTTAACCAAATTTTTGTTTATATCCATATTTTTTCTTCTCAATAATATTATTTTCTTAATATAAATTATTTTTATGGCCAAAATATTCCATAAGCTATGTTAAAATGATAATAGTTAAAATATTATGTTAAGAGGTGTAAGTATGTTAAGTGAAAAGCTAGAAAAAAGTTTAAATGATCAAATAACTTTTGAATTCTATTCTTCATATACTTATTTAGCAATGTCTGCTTTTTGCGAGTCTTGTGACTTAAGTGGATTTGCTAATTTTTTTAGAGTTCAAGCAAAAGAAGAATTAGATCATGCTATGAAGTTATATGACTATGTATTCCAAAAAGGTGGTAAAGTAATCCTTGGAGAAGTAGAACAACCAAAAAAAGAGTACGACAACATGGTAGATGTATTTAAAACTGGTTTAGAACATGAAAGAATGGTAACAAGTAGGATTTATGCTATTACTGATATAGCTACTGAAGAAAGAGAACATGCTACTATGAGTTTCTTAAAATGGTTTATTGATGAACAAGTAGAAGAAGAAAATAACTTTAACTCTTTACTAAAAAAAGTTAAAAGATGCGAAAATAATCCGGCTGCTCTTTATATGCTTGATGATGAATTAGCAAATAGAACTTACGTGGCACCTGCTACAAATTAATTTATAAAGTTACCTATAATGACAATCATTTTAGGTAACTTATTTTTTTACCTTTTTAAATATTAATTAATATTTTATTTAAATAAAAAAAACTTTCCAAATTCGAATATAGTATTATAATAATGTTAAATAAATTCAATTAAAAGGGAGTATTGATATGAATGGATTAAAAATGCAAACCATAAGTGATATGGAGAAAAATATATTAAAAATATCTACAGAGTTATTTTTAAATCAAGGCTATGATAAAACAACTATTAGACAAATTGCTGAAGAATGTGGAATAGGGAGAGGTCATTTATATTATTACTTCAGAAAAAAGGAAGATATTTTAATTCATATCTTTAAACAAATCCTAAATAAAATTTATGATGATGTTATAGAAAGCAGTGATGATAAAACAGAAGTACTGTTAAGCTACGCTACAATACAATGTGTTTATACCTATACTTTAGTTTTAAATGAAAAATTATTTAGAATTTATCTACAAGGTTCCAATATAGAAATTGTAAGAAGAGCTGCTCAAAATATCTTAATAGATTTGTGCAAGAAAAAAGCTGAAGATATGAATTACGATATAAAAGAAAAGGATATATGTTTTAGTGTTACTATTGGGTATGCAGGAGAATGTGAATTATTAAAAAGATATTATCACGGTGAAAAGGACTTCGATATAGATTCAATTGTAAGAAGTATTACCTCTACTCGTTTACTATTGCTTAATATTGTAGATCATAAACAGGTGAATGAAATCGTTGATAAAGCAATTATAGAAGCAAAAAAATTTGATTATCACGACATAATTTCAAAATTCCACTATTTTGAATTTTAAGATGAACAATGTAAAGCTGTTCATCTTTTTTATTTCCATTAAATTAGAAATTTTTAACAAAAATCAGTTGACATAGCATTGGGCACGCCCTATAATTTTGTTATAATTTGGGCACGCCTAAAAGTGCTAATATTTTGGAGGGGTAAATATGGGAAGAATTGCAGAAAAAATTGCAAATCACAGTAAGTTAATCTTACTATTGGCAGTAATCTTATTGATTCCATCTGCATTTGGTTATTTTAACACAAATATTAACTATGATATCTTAAGTTATTTGCCAAACAATATTTCTACTACAAAAGCTGAAAAAATCTTAAAAGATGATTTTGGCTGTGGTACTCTATCCATGTTGATTGTAGAAAACATGGATGATAAAGACGTTTCTAAAGTTAAGGACAAAATTGCTAAAGTTGATGGTGTAGCTGATGTACTATGGGTAGATGATTTTATGGATTTATCAGTACCTAAAGAGATTTTACCAAAGGATATGACTGATTTTCTATACAACGGTGATAAATCCACAATGATGATAATAAAAATGGAAAAGGGCACTGGAGACATAAAAACTCAAAATGCAGTATCTTCCATAAGAAACATTGCAGGAAAACAAGCTTTTTTAAGTGGAATGTGTGGAATTCTTAAGGATACTAAGGATTTAGCAGATAAAGAAGTGCCTTTGTATATACTAATAGGTGGTCTTTTAATTTTAATTATTTTAGGTCTTTCTTTAGAATCGACAGTTATACCAGTAATCTTTTTAACAAGTATTGCCATGGCTGTAATCTATAACTTTGGTTCAAACATTATCTTCGGAGAAATATCTTATATAACAAAGGCATTAGCAGCCGTTCTACAACTAGGTGTTACTATGGATTATTCTATATTCTTATTCCATAGATATGAAGAGGAAAAACTTAAAATCCCAAATAATAAAAAGGATGCTATGGCACATGCAATTAAGAATACCTTTGTATCTGTTATTGGCGGGTCAGTTACTACTTTTGCAGGATTCTTAGCTTTATGCGTTATGGATCTAGGTATAGGAAGAGATATTGGTTTAGTAATGGCAAAAGGTGTTTTCATAGGTGTTCTTTGTACCATTACTGTTTTGCCTTCTTTCTTACTTGTATTTGATAAACAAGTTGAAAAATATAAACACAGAACTGTAATGCCAAAGTTTAATAAAGTATCCAAAATTATAGTTAAAAATTATAAGAAATTAGCTATATTATTTGTAATCATATTTATTCCATCTTATTTTGGATATAAAAATGCTAAGGTTTACTACAATTTAGATGAAAGTTTGCCAAGCAATTTTCCTTCAATTATTGCTACAAATAAAATGAAAACTGATTACAATATGGAAAGTACTAATTTTATATTGGTAAAAGATACTGTTGCTCCAAATGATTTAAGCAAAATGATTAAAGAAATTGAAAATCTAGAAGGTATTACTTCAGTTATTGGCCTTGAAAAATATATAGGTCCAAGAGTTGACCAAGATTTCTTACCTGACGATATTTTAAGTGAAGTAAAATCTAATGGTTATGAACAGATATTGGTCAATTCAAAATATAAAGCAGCCACAGATGAGTGTAATGCTCAAATTGAAGATATAAATAAAATAGTTCACAAGTATGACAAAGAAGGACTTGTAGGCGGTGAAGCACCACTTACTTTAGATTTAATAAAAATAGCAGATTCAGATTTTAAAAAAGTAAACTTTGCCTCTATTGTTGCCATATTCATTATTATTACTATATTATTTAAATCCGCTTCTCTTCCAGTGATACTAGTTGCTACTATACAATGTGCTATATTCCTTAATTTAGGTCTTCCTTATTATACAGGAACCGTAGAACCATTTATAGCCTCTATTGTTCTTGGAACTATACAACTAGGAGCTACTATTGACTACGCTATTCTTCTTACATCTAGGTTTAAAGAAGAAAGAAATGAAGGATATGAAAAATTTGAGGCTATGGAACGTTCAATAAAAAGCAGCTGTCCTTCTATTATAACTAGTGCTCTATCATTCTTTGGTGCTACTGTTGGTGTAGGGTTAATTTCAAAACTTGATATGATTAGTGCTCTTTGTACTCTAATGGCAAGAGGTGCCATAGTTAGTATGTTTATAATTATTTTTATACTTCCTGCAATACTATTATTATTTGAAGGAATCGTTGTTAAAACTAGTAAAAATTTTATAACTAAAAAAGAATTATGTGAAGAAACTAATTAATTAATAGGGGGTTTATTAAAATGAATAATAAAGAAATAAAAAATAAATCTGTTGCTCTTGCAACTATAGTGCTGATGCTTGGTAATTCGTCTTGTGTATTTGCTGATAACAATGTAAGTAAGGACGAAACTGTATACTCAATCTTAGATGAAAATGGTAATGTTAATAAAAATATAGTATCAACTTGGATTAATAGCTCATCTTCTCTTGGAACTATCCATGATGTAAGTTCTTTAAGCAATATAAAGAACGTTAAAGGTGATGAAAAACCTGAAATTAGTGGTGATAAAGTAACTTGGGATGTTAAAGGTGATGATTTATATTATCAAGGTGAAACTAGTAAAAATTTACCTCTTAATGTAAATATTAAATATGAATTAAACGGCAAAGAAGTAAATCCTAAAGATATCCAAGGTAAAAGTGGTCAATTTAAAATTACTTTATCCTTAAAAAATAATGAAAGCCGCCAAGTAACTATAAATGGAAAAAACAGAACGATTTATGTTCCTTTTATAACTGCTTCAGAAATTGTTTTGAATAGAGATAATTTTAAAGATATAAAAACAAGCACTGGAACCTTATTAGACGAAGGAAGTAATTGCGCTATTACATTTGTATCTATACCAGGTTTCAAAGAATCGCTTGATTTAGATAGTAAATTCTCTAGTTATCTTGATCTAAAAGATGAAGTTGTTATTGAAGGGAATACCACTTCTTTTGAAACTCCAAATATAATGGTTGCTGCTACAAGTGACGTATCAAAATATCTAGAAGATATAGATGATGATACTAGCTTTGGTGATTTAAAAAATTCTTTAGATAAATTACAAGAAGGTGGTAAAAGTTTAGTAGATGGCGCTAAACAAGTTAGTAATGGTGCAAATACTTTAGATACTAATTATAAAAAATTTAATAGTGGAGTTAAAACATTAGACAATGGTATAAGTACACTTAATAATGGTTCTTCTCAACTTGTAAGTAAATTACCTGAGTTAAATAATGGAGCTCAAAGTTTATCTAGCGGTCTTAATACTTTAAGCTCTTCTTCTAAAGACTTAAGTGATGGTGCAAATAAAGTTAGTTCTGGCGCTTCTAGTTTGTCTAGCGGACTTAGTACTTTAAGTTCTTCTTCTAAAGATTTAAATAGTGGTGCTAAACAAGTTAACGATGGTGCTTCTTCTCTATCTAGTGGCCTTAGTACTTTAAGTTCTTCTTCTAAAGATTTAAGTAGCGGTGCTAAACAAGTTAGTGATGGAGCTTCTAAATTAAATAGTAATTATTCTGCTTTAGATAAAGGTATTAATTCTTCTTATAGCGGTGCTAGTGAATTAAAAAAAGGTGCTAAACAACTACAAGATGGTGCTGACAATTTAGAAGAAGGATTAAGTAATGGTTCTAGTGGAGTAAATGATTTAATATCTTCTACAAATGTCATTAGATCTCTTGCTTCTAAAATAGAAGACATTGCCTCTAAATTAAATGCTGGAAGCAGTAGCAAAATTCAATCCAACCTTTCATCTATAGCTGCTAGGGCATCTGAAAATGGTGACAAAAAAACATTAGCTAATGTACAAGAAATTAGTGATTCACTTAGTAAACAATCTTCAAGTATTAGCAGTGCTGCTGATGGCTTAAATAGTATTGCCAAGGGATTAGATGATTTAGCTGATAAACAAGAAAGCGGTCTAAAATCTTTAGCAAAAGGCATTGATTCTGCAGTGGCTGGTGCTAAAAAACTTTCTTCTGGTTTGGGTGATCTTAATAGTGGATTATCTGATTTAAAAACTGGTTTAGGAGAAGTAAGCAAAGGTTCTAGCTCTGTTTCTAGCGGACTAAAAACCCTAAGTGATGGTAGTTCAAGCTTGGCAAGTGGTTCTTCTAAACTTGCTAAAGGTGCTTCTGATGCTTACTCTGGTAGTGCAAGTTTAACATTTGGTGCTTCTAAGCTTGCTGATGGTTCTTCTATGCTTGCTAAAGGTGCTTCTGATGCTTACTATGGTAGCAAGGATTTAACATCTGGTTCTTCTATGCTTTCTTTTGGTTCTTCCAAGCTTGCTAAAGGTGCTTCTGATGCTTACTATGGTAGCAAGACTTTAGCTAACGGTACTTCTCTATTAGAATCTAGTGGAAAAGCATTGGCTGATGGAGTGGGTACATTAAAGAATGGTTCCTCTGAACTTTCTAGAAATTCTGATAAAATTTTAGCTGGAATAGGAACATTATCTAGTGGTACTGACCAATTATATTCAGGAGCTAAAAAACTTCAAAATGAAGGTTTAAATAAACTTGCTGAAGAAGGAGATTCTTTAATAAGTTCTTTAGATGGAGCCATGGAAGTTAAAGATAAACTACTAGATGCTGCTAAAGGATATGATAACTTCACTGGTATAAGTGATAGCATGGATGGTAGTGTAAAATTTGTAATGAAAGTAAAAGCTGAAGATTCTGATAAGAAAGAGGCTTCTAATACTAAAAGTGATGATTCAAAAAAAGTAGATAATAATGAAGGTTCTAGTAGCAATTTTATTGACTGGATAAAGAGCAAGTTTAATAAATAGATATTACCATTTTACCTCTTTATGAGGGAGCAAAGGAAAATGATTACAACCTTGCTCCCTTTTTAATTACATACTTTTCTCTTGTTTGTGAAAAAATGTATGTAAAAGTATAATTTATATTATAATAAATCTATGCTTTACATAAAACTAAAATTGAGGGATGGTTAAATGAATAAAGACATAATATTGAAAGAAACTAAATCATTTGTAAAAGATAAATTATATAAAGAAGGCTCTGGACATGATTGGTTCCATATAAAAAGAGTTTATAATTTGGCTACTTATATTTGTGAAAAAGAAGGCGGAGATGAATTCATTATTAAAATGACTTCTCTACTTCACGATATTGACGATTGGAAATTTAGCAATAATAATAAAACAACAGAAAGCTTTTTAAAATCCCTTCATGTTGATGAAGAATCTATTTATAAAATAATGAATATAATTACCACCATGTCCTATAAAGGCGGTGTAGTGAATTCTCATCAAAACAATTTAGAAGGAAAAATTGTTCAAGATGCTGATAGATTAGATGCTCTGGGTGCCATAGGAATAGCAAGAGCTTTTACATATGGTGGTAGTAAAAATAGATTAATGTATGATCCCCATATTAAACCTAAAAATTTTCAAAACCTAGATGAAGTAAAAAATCTTGATAACCACACAATAAATCATTTCTATGAGAAATTACTTAAACTTAAAGATTTAATAAACACAGATACTGCTAAACAAATTGCTGAAGAAAGACATAGATTTATGGAAATTTATTTAGATGAGTTTTATTATGAATGGAATTTTAATAAAGAAAAATAATCAATAAAAAGTCCTATAAATAATATAGGACTTTTTTTAATAAAATGGTTTTACCTTTTCCATTCCTCTATTTTCCATTAACCTTACAGAGTCTGCCTCAATAACTAAATTTCCATCTTGCTCTTCTAACTTACCTACAACTTTTATCCAATCATTTTCTTTTGGTAAATCTCCATCATAATCAAATTCTAATCCACACATAGTTTCAACCTCTTTATGCTCTTCATCTTCATATCCAGAGTCATCATCATGGTTATGTTCTACTGTATCAGTTAATCTATAGACATATAAATGATTTTTATTGTCTTTATTTTTTAATTTTGTAAACATACCTTCTAGTTCTATTGTTTTACCCACATATTTACTACTGTCTAAATAAATATCATTTATATAATCAACATATACATTTTCCATTATTTTAATTATTTCTTGAGAATCTTCATTTTTATGTGTTTCAGCACTTTCACTAGATACTTTTTTATTACATCCAGTCATAATAATTATTGTGCATAAACTAATTAGTATAATACCAAATACTTTCTTCACTTATTAACCTCCAAAATATGTATTAAATATTTTGTCTTATCTTATCATGAAGAAAAAAATGTGTCAATTATTCTTCCTCAGTAGTAGCCGACTCCAATAAAAGTTCTTGGGATTTCATTTTATTGTTATACACCTCACTAATAAATGTAGATCCTAATATTAATATTCCTCCAATAATTTGCAATAAACTCATACTTTCATTTAAAATTATAGATGACATAATTATTGCAGAAATAGGGTCCACATAGGAGTAAATAGCCACAGTCTGACTTTCTATTTTTTGAATAACAGTAAAATATAATAAATATGCTATTCCTGTATGAACTACACCTACTACTAATAATAGAATTATTGACTGACCAGAAACACCTGCTAAACTTATTTTTTCTGTGAAAATCACATAAGGTAACAGAAATATGGCTGCTACTGATAACTGTACTGTAGCACTATCTCTACCTGAAATATCCTTTAAAAATTTGTTTAATATTACCACACCTGTATAAAAGCATGCGGCACTTAAACCATATAATATTCCAACCATATTATTTTCGCCAATGCTACTTTTATCAATTCCCACAATACATAACATTCCTATCATAGCTGCAACTATACAGCATACTCTTACTGAGTTTAATTTTTCTTTTAATAATAAGGGTGATAAAAACATGACTACTATTGGTGCTAAGTAATAACAAATTGTTGCTGTAGAAATAGTTGTGTAATAATATGCTTGAAATAAAAAAATCCAGTTAAAACCTAAACATACTCCACAACATATTAATACTAAAAAATTTGATTTTATTTTTTCCTTTGATAATTTTTCCTTTGATATCATACTAAAAATTATCAAGAAAATACTTCCTACAATAGCCCTTACCAAAGCTATTTGACTGGATGTGAAATTAATATACCTAACAAATATGCCAATACTCCCCCAAATTAACATGGAAATAATAAGTCCTAACTTATATTTTTTCATATACTATCTACCTCACACTTATTAATCTTTATATATACTTTCAATATACTCTGCCACAACTTTAGATAATAATATCCTTTTATTACTGTAAGAATGATCCGTATTCATAAAAATTTCTTTTACATTACTTTTATTATATTTGTAAATTTCTTTCATTAAAGGTATGTGATGAAGTTTATTAGGTCCTACAACATCTCCCTTAGCTGCAATTATTAAAATATTTTCTTTTGATAATTTCTCTGCTTTATTTGACAATTTCAAATATTTTCCATTTATCATAGTTTCTCTAATTAATGCCATTGTATCTGTATCATTTAATGGTAAAATGGCTGTAGAAAACATATTTATCCCATCTATTAATTCTTCTTCATCTTCCTCCATTACACATCCTTTTAATCCAAAGTCATATGGACTAATCGAAACAGATGCTTTTATTCTTTCATCTATACAATTAATTAAAGTGAGAAATCCACCCATACTATGGCCAACAAGAAAAATATTATTTTTATCTATGTCATAAGTTTTTATATTGTCTTCATTATTTACAAAATCAATTACTTTATTTACATCTTCAATACAATTTGAAAATGAAAATTTTCCTTTTACTCCCCAGCACCCTCTGTAATGAAATGTAAGTACATTTAAACCACATCTTCTAAGGCTATGTGACAAGTCATGATTATCTTCATATCCTGGAAAACCATGCAATAAAATTACAGTTGGATTAGGACCCTTTTTGCTTGGAGTTAGTATGGTTCCAATTAAATCTTCTCCATGGCTATTTATTTTAATATCATACAAATCAGGAAAATATTCATCTCCCAATTCTACATCTGGGTCTATAAAAATCATTTTACTATTCATTTCACTCTCTCACTTAACAACAAAACTTATTATATAAATTATAACTAATGAAAAATATAATTAGTTTAATATTCTAAATTTTTGCAAAAAATTTTATTTTAGTCACATCTATTAGCCTTTTAACTATATAATATTATATAGAGTAATCTAAATTTTTAATTAAAGAGGACGATTATAATGAGGAAAGTAAAAAAAATTAACATGATTGTTAAGGCTTTTTATAATATATTTGGTACACTTCCTTTGTTAATAACACTATATATATATCCCTTAATCCCTAGCAAAATTCCTATTCATTATTGGATGAATGGAACTATAGATAGATGGGGAAGTAAAAATGAATTATTTATTGTTCCAATAATAATTTTCTTATTGTTTGTTGTTTTTAAACCTAAGTTCTTTTATTTAAATTTTAATTATGAACCCGAAGATAAAATAACAAGATGGAATAACTATTATTTTTTGATAATATTAAATATTTTAGTATATACAAATATATATATTTCTTTAAACTATGAGACTTGTTTAGACAATTTTAACTTTTACAATTTTTTTGCTTGTTCTATTTGTTTTCTATTTGGCTTTTATGGTAACTATATTCCTAATTGTAGTAGAATCTCTAGCTTTTCTATAAGAAATAAATATACCTTAGAAAGTCATATTATTTGGCATAAAACTCATAGATTTTGCGGAATACTTTGGTTTACTGGTAGCATCATGTTCTTTCCTATACTTTTGTTTAGCAGTAACTATTACCTTTTACCTATTGTAGTCTTAATGTTATGTATTTTTTTAATATCTCCCATTATATATATGAAATATCTTCATGAGAAATATATTAAAGGTGAGTTGAAAGATAATACTCGTAGAAAAAGAATTCATCATTCTCATTAATTAAAAAGACTGTAGATAATTATAATATCTACAGTCTTTTTAACTATTTTCTCTTACAAATTTACTAATTCAAATTTATAATGAATTTTCTCAAATATATCTATTATATTAGGATCAAATGATTTTCCTTTCCCATCAATTATTATTTTAAGAGCAACTTCATGTTCAAGAGCTTCTTTATAAGGTCTTTTTGTTGTTAATGCATCATAAACATCAGCTACTGCCATTATTCTAGCACTTATAGGTATTTCTTCTCCTTTTAATCCACATGGATAACCGCTCCCATCCCATCTTTCATGATGATAGTGAGCCATATCTTTTGCTATATATAAAAAACTTTCTCCGCTAGTTTCATCTATCATTTTTTGTAACGTTTGCCCACCTAACTCTGCATGGTTTTTCATATATTCAAATTCTTCATCATCTAATGCTCCTACTTTTAATAGTGTAGCATCATTAATACCTATCTTCCCTACATCATGAAGTGGTGCTGACCTTACTATATCTATTATGTATTCAGATGTTAAAATATCATTATATAGCCCTGATTCAACAATTTCTTCTGTCAAAATTTTAACATATTCTGCTGTGCGCTTTACATGTCCCCCCGTGTTCTCATCTCTACATTCCACAAGTTCTGCCAAAGATAACATCATTACATCCTGTAAATGCTCTATCATTTCTGTTTTTTCATAAACCTTGTTTTCTAAATCATTTTTATATTCACTAATTTCTAAGTGTAACTTCACCCTATTTATGGTTATCTGAGGAATAAATGGCTTTATAATAACGTCTACTACCCCTAATTCTAATCCTCTTAACTCTTCTTCACTATAAGGCAAAGTAGTTAAAAAAATAACTGGTATGCTGTCTAATTCTGGATTTTCCTTTATTTTTCTTAGAGTTTCGTATCCATCCATATCTGGCTTATTTATATCTAATAATATCAAATCTGGCTTATTCTTAGATATAAATTTTAATGTTTGAGATCCAGATAGGAGTAAACTTACCTTATAATATGGCTTTAATATTTTTTCTGCAAGTTTTAAATTTGTTACATTTCCATCTACGACTAATACATGCTTATGTTTCATTTGCCCTCCTCCAAATATTTAAACACAATCACCCTATAATATTTACAATACTTTACATTTGTATCTTTATTTTTATATACTATAACTATATAAAAACTTAATAAAAAAATCCAACCATTATTATGGAAGGATTATAATTTTAAGGATTATTTATTATATTTTACATGAGTCCATTGTATATTATCAACATATTTTTTAACTAAATCATAGCACATATCAGTATGAATAGTTTCTTCTGTTGATATAGTTATAGTTGACATGGAAATAGCAAACTTAAGTGTATCTATTAATGAAATATTTTCCATATACCCATGAGCTATTCCTGCAACAAAAGAATCTCCGGCTCCTGTCACATTTACAACTTTAACATCATTAGCTTTTAGTTTACCTTCTTCTACTCCATTGTTATAGTATATTCCGTCTTCATCTAATGTAATAAATACATTTTTTATTCCTAAATCAATAAAGTATTTTCCAGCTTTTTTTACATCTTCATCATTTTTGATTTTAAATCCGCACATTATTTCAGCTTCATATCTGTTTGGCTTTATAGTGTGGAAATATTTTATTAAATGTTTTACACCTTCTGCTTTTGCCGCAGATACAGGATCTAATATGAATTTGGTTTCTCCACTAAAATTTTTAAGTATATATTCTACTATGTCCGGTCTATCTGAATCTAATATCATATATTCAGAATTTCTTATTGTTTCTGCCTTAGAGTCGATAAATTCAGTAGTAAATTTATCTATTATTTTCATATCTACTACTGCTGATACCATCTCTCCTTGGTGGTTAAGTATTGCCATATATGTTGGTGTATGGCCACCTTCTATAATTAAAGAATCACTCATATCGTAATTCATAAGCTTTGAATGTTCTATCATTCTATTTCCAGTTTCATCATCACCTAAGATTGATATAAACTTAGTATTAACTCCTACTCTAGACATACATTCAGCTATGTTTCTGCAAACACCTCCAAAAGAAGTCTTCACCTGACCTGGGTTAGAGTCATTGCATCTATAATTATTATCCGTAAATCCACAAATATCAAAAACTGATACTCCGAATACTAATGCATAGGAATTTGTATTTTTCATAATATAATCGTAACCTTTCTAAGAAATTATTTTTATATTTTAACATATTTTTAACGTAAATTTCTACAAATTTCAACATTTTCACAATGTATTTTTTTTACATCTTATATAAATTTATTTTTCCACACATATAATAACTTATTAGTCACGAAAATATTGCCATAATTATTACATATAAAATATATTACGCTGACTTATTAAAAATGAAATACCACTAAAAATCAATCCAATACAAATGCATTTTTTATTATTATTCATATTTATCATCCTCAAATAAAATTTTTATTTATCTTCCATTTTTTCATTCATTATATCAAGACCTTTTTTTATCCATAGAAAAATCCCCCAGAACAATATTGCTTCAATACCGATAATTATATCCATATATTTTATTGAAATAAATGTATATATCAAAGCAAATATAAGCTCTACTACAAATACCACCTTACCTAATTTACACCATCTACCTAACATTTCTTTGTAAGAAGTATGATCTGTGTATATTTCATATTCACTAATGTCACTATTTTCATTGTATTCTTTTCTAAAGTAATTCCAACCATTGTAAGTTGAATTAATGTATTCCCATCCTAAATCTTCAAACATTTCTATATATCTTTTTTTCTCTATGGATTTTTTCATAGTTTCTGGATTATAGTCTATTTTATATACATATTTATTTGAATCATCTTTTTCATATACACTATGGAAACACCCACCCTTTACAAGTTGCCATCCATCATTACTATTCTCATTTATAAAATTTTCCTCTTTTTCATAATTCCAAGCAGTATATACTCTATATGATTTTTTTAATTCTTTTTCCATTTTTATTATCCCCCTCTTTTTATATATTGTCTTCTATCAATTTTGCACTATTCAGTAGCTCTTTAAGCCTTTTTATTTCACCATATAATATATCAATTCCCTCTTTTGTTATTTCATATGTTCTTCTTCTATCATCACTGTCATCTACTGTTATACTATCTCTTATCCATCCTTTTTTTATCATTTTACTTACTGCAGTATACATTGTTCCCGACCCTATTTTCACCCTATTATTTGAAAATTTCATAGCATCTTGCATTATTCCATAACCATGATTAGGTCCTTTATATAAACAAAGCAAAATATAGTAATAGCTTTCTGTTAAAGGTTCATACTTCTTTGTCATCCATCATCATCCCTTCCTTTATTGTGTTGCATAACGATATATCGTCATACGATATATTTAGCTTATTTATATCGTACCACGATATATGTCGTAGGTCAACATATTCCGAATATTATTTTACCATTTATCTGCAATATAAAAGACTAGAGAGTTTTCTCTAGTCTAATCAATTAAAATATGTTTTTACTTTATAATTCTTTCATCTTTTCAATAATCTCACCATATAACTTATCTTTATTATTTCCTCTAATTTCATGAGCTATCAGTCCATCTTTTAACCATATTACCCTATTACAATAGCTAGCTATAACTGGATCATGTGTTACCATTATTAGAGTTTTTTTAAGCTCAACATTTGTATTTATCAAAATATCTATTATAGTTTTACCTGTTTTTGAGTCTAAGTTTCCTGTAGGCTCATCCGCATAAATAATACTTGGATCATTTATTAAAGCTCTACAAATTGCTGTCCTTTGCTTTTCACCACCTGAAATATTAGATGGCTTTTTACTTAATAGATGTTCTATACCAACTTTTTTAGCATAATAATTACATTTCTCAAACATAATTTCTTCTTCCTCTTTATTTATTATCATAGGAAGCATGATATTTTCTTGAACAGTTAAACTATCTAATAATCGAAATTCTTGAAATACAAATCCTATGTCATTTAATCTAATTTCTGAAATTTCATCACTACATAAGTTTTTACTTTCCTTACCTTTATAATAAACCTCTCCACATGTAGAAGAATCTATAAGACCTAATATTTTTAATAATGTGGTTTTCCCACATCCAGAGTTTCCCATAATTGCAATTCTTTCGCCTTCTTCTATTTGGAAGTTTAATCCTCTTAATACATCAACACTTCCAAAAGATTTTTTTAAGTCAACTACTTTCATAATTTCCATAGCTATTTCCCTCCAATATTTCTAATTAAAAAATGAGATATAATAAAAGTTGATATACTATATATAACTAGAAAAACTAACATAATACTTATATAAATTTTCCCACTTGATATTATTTCTGAATAAGTAAATCCACGCATATAAACTGTGATTATAACAAATATTAAAGAAGTTACTATTGCTAATATACATGGTAAAAAAGCAAATGATGTTATTTCTCTTATTATTATAGAGTTGGACTTCTTTTTCTTTTCTCCTAAATAACTAAGCAATTGATAACGATTTTTATAATAAGATATATTACCAAAAGCATGTACAAAAATAATTATTATACTTGCAATTACAAATGTTAATAGTATTGATATATTAATAATTAATTTAAATATTTTTTCCCCTTGAAAACCATCATTTAAATCTTTGGAGTTATAAAGATGCTTCACATTGCTATCAAGATCACTTTTTTCTTTATGAGTTTTTCCATAATTACTCATATAACTTTCTAATGATTTATCATTACTTGCATTACTATTAACTGTCATTAAATACTTGATGCCATCACTAGTATTATGTTTATTATTAAAATAATCATCGGAGAAAATCACTATATTTTCATACATTACATTTGTAAATCTTCCAAATAGTATTTCTCTTTTTTCACCAACTACCTTATAATCATTGCTAAATATAATCTTTCTTAATCCTGGATTATATAGTTCCGCCTCACCTATTTTAATTAATGGCTTAGATCTTATAGCATAAAAATCTAGCGGATGAGCTTTATTTGATTTATCTTCTTGATATAAAATATAAATTTCTTTATCTTTTAAATTTAATTTTTTTCCACTTATCTTTTCGTAGGTGCTTTGAGAAATACCAAGATGGTGACCTATAGGTATTGTTTTAAATAAATCTCCATATCCTCCATCTTCTCCTCCTGGTACAGTAACTCTTACTACAGGATAAAGATCACTATTTACATTAAATTTATTACTAATATTTTCTAAATCATTTTTATCTTTTTCATATCCTAAACATACATAATCATAAGGATAAAGTTCTTTAGTTTCTAAAGGAAATAAAGTAGCTATTTGAAAAATACTTGTGAAAAACATTACAAAAAGTAATGTATATAATGTTAAAGAATTTTTTAAATAGGTTCTAGATTTATAAAGTGCAAGATTTAGAGGTAAAATATTTTTCAAATAATATTTTTTATTTTTTATTTTATTAAGAATATAACCTGCTCCATAATAAACTAACATTACAAATATTATTATCCAAGGATAAATTATATATTTTGATTCAGCCCAATGAGGATTTGAATAAAATTCAAATAATATTATAAGTAATACTGGCAATATAAGTATTACCTTTTTATATTTTGGAAGTTTTTCTTCCATATCTGAAGATGAAATATTAGTAATACTACCCTCAATAGCTAAATCTTGAACTATTGCCATAATAAATCCTAAAATTACTACACATCCTATAAATGATAACTCTGTAACAAGAATTAAATCTACACTTGGTATATTAGGATTTTCCAAATAAAATTCATATACTTTTCTAAAAACAAAGATCATTCCATTACCTAAAACAGCACCTATTACATAAGAAATTAATAAACTTACAATTAATAAATATCTCATACATTTATATATTTCTTGTTTTTTCATACCTAATATCAATAGGGTTTTAAAATCATACATTCTGTTTTGTATATAGTTTTTAAGTGAATAAAATTGAATTAATATTGTTACAATTGAAATAATAAATAATGCATTTATTACAACTGATGTAATTCCTTCAGTAATATATGCAATACTAGTTTGCTGCATATCATGTACAATAAAAAGGTTTCCTAGAAAACCATAAATATATGTGACTGTCAATACTGCACTTATTATGAAAACTATATAATTTTTAATATTGGCTTTAAAATCCTGTAATAAAATTTTATAAATCCATTTATTATTCTTTTTCTTCTTTATTTTTTTATTATTAGACTCTTTATTTAATCTTTTTTGTTCCTTTATTTTTTTGTCTATATCTGCATCTTCGTAACTCAATTGACGAAAAACAAGAATACCTAAAGCAATTATTAATCTAATAAACAATACTATAGGTATTATTTCTACACTATTTTGTTGACCCAAAATAAATAAAAATGCATACGTAGCGACATGAACTATTATCTCTCCCACTATAGATAAATATATTAATACATTCTCATATGTTACATTTTTTTTATCTTTATATACATAGATAAAATGTATTAAATATAAAAAAGATACTATTAAGTGAAATCCAAAATAAAATAATACTACCCTTTTATCCACTTCATAAAATATCATGGATGGAATTACCCATAAAAAAATGCCACAAAAAATTAACACATTAAACAAAATTTTTTTCTTCATAATTTCCTACCCTTTTTAATAAATTTTAATATTTTTGTTAAATTATTTAGCTTTATATATTTACTAATTTAATGCTGTCTAATTCAATAATATGGAATAATATGTTAAAAGTAAAGTTAGATAGTTTATTAAAACATTTTTTTTATAATAAAATTTAAATTTATAAAAGTCTTTATATTTCAATAAAAAAAGAGCATAGATATATTTATTCTTATATAAATTCATCCACACTCTTTTTTCATTAGATATTCCACTTTTTATCTATATGTTTATTTTAATTTTTATTTATGCATATTTATATAAATCATCATAATTTATATATTAATTGTATATTCTTTATAAATTTGTTCCTCTCCAGAAGAATTATCATCATCTATTTCTTTTATTTTGTATTTTACTTTATCTAAATTCAACTTAGTGTATTCACCTATAGGTATATCTATATAATATCCTAAATCAGTTGGATATCCATATAAATAAACTATTGGAGCATTATCTTTTACAAATAGAATATTCATCATACCTTCGTTCACTGTTTCTCTAAGTTTATTATATTTAAATCCTATTTCCTTTTCCATTTCACGTTTAGATAGATATGGTTGAAACACATAAACTTTGTCATAGTCAAAATCAAACAAGTCTTTACATACACTATTCTCTTTATTCAAATTACTTTTTAGATTTATTTCAAGCTTTTTTGTGTTATTACTTAATTTTATATCTTTACTTTTTAATTTAAAAGCTAAAAAAGTACATATTATTATAAATACTATAATTAAAAACTTTTTAGTTTTTTTATTTCTCATTAACCAGTTCTTCCTCTCAATTTTATGATATTGGTCTTAGTAAATAAACAACTAATGCAGAAATAACTATATCTATTATTACTATCACATTGTAAAGAGAGAAATTGCTAGTTTCTATCATCATTAAAGCAAAAATCACATTTAATGCAGATCCTACAAATATAAGAGTAATCGCCAGTTTTTTGCCTTTAAAACAAAAGTATAACAATAAAAATGATATTGAGGCTGAAATAATTAAACCTATAAAAGTATTATTAAAACCAAATGTAACACTTCCTGCTAAAGTTTCATCATTCACATTAAGAATTACAAAGTTTCCAAAAATATATGAGTATAAAGCATATACTATTAAAACTGCCTTAGACATAGTACTAAGTTGATTTTTATTTTCCATATCCATATGTATTTCCCCCATTTGTCTTGTAATTAATCTATTTAAATATAAAATAATATTCTTTAGAATTAGCTAGAAATTCTCCATATATTTTATCATTCAAATATTCTAATTTAGATATATCCTTTATTTTCAAATTAGAATATTTATTTTCTTTAGCTTTTAATTTAGTTTTAAATTCAACTATCTTAGCTAAATCTCCTATATGAATTTTATCTAAACTTATTTCCATTGTCTTATTACTCTTGTTTTCTATATATAACCCATACTCCGCATTATTGTTAATTATAGATATATTTTTTACTGTAATCTTAAAATCTTCATTATCTATAAATACTGGAACCATATCACCAGAATATAGTTGAAGATTTTCACCATCTATTTTTTCGAGTCTCTTTCCACTGATTTTATATTGCATACGCTCCAATTCTTCTTTATCTTCATTATATTTAATAAAAGTTAGAATTTTTGAAGACTTATCATACTGAGTTTCATAAATATATCTTTTTTTATCTACCAACTCTTCTTTAGTACCTATCCACTCTGGATAATTCCATAATCCTTCCATATCAGCTCTATTTGCCATGGCTAGCTCATCTATGTATTCTTTTTCAACATATTCAGTTGTTACTTTACATTCTCTTCCTATACTTTTTACATAGGATTGTGCTTGATTGTTAACATCATTTAATAATTTATCTGTGTAATTACCATTTAAGGCTTCATGCGCTTCTTTTTTAGGAAACATTTTAAGTACAGAATCTTTGTAATCTTCCCCATCATTTGCCTCTTCACTTTCTAAATAATAATATCCGGCTTTTGTTGTTAAAAATTGGCCTTCTTTTACCTTAGAAAATTTTATTCTTATCGGTATATTATAACTTGCACTTGTCATACTAAATATGTCGTTTTCAAAGCTATAATGCCCATAAGTTGCCATAACATAAACTTCAACGGAATCATCATTCTCCTTCTTTCCTAATATTACATGACTTTCCACATTTAATTCTCCACTGAAATCTACACCATTCCAGTCTTTTATATAATTATCTACTATAGCTTTTGATATCGCTTGATTTAAATCCTGTAAGTCAGCTTTTTCTGTAGCTAATAGCACAGTATTATCCTCTTTATTTATAACCTTGCCATTAGTAAGAAGAACTCCACATAAAACAAATAAACAAGTTATTCCTGTTACAGCAAATATCCTTTTTCTCCTTGTAAAATATTTTGAGTTTTTAATTAACTCAACTCTCTTTTTTATAGTTTTTTTATCATCTGTCATATTTAAACCTATAATTAATCTTTTGTTTCTATTAACTTTTTCTAATACAGTAAGCATAGTAAGACCGTACTTATTATGCTCTTTTTCATTTAAAACTGATAAGACCCTTTCATCACAAGCCATCTCCATATCATTTCTCACATGTTTAAATAAATACCAAACTAAAGGGTTAAACCAATGAATACACTGCAAAACAACCAATATATTATCAACATAAGTATCTTTACTTTTGAAGTGGCATAATTCATGTAAAAATATATGTTGTAATTCTTCTATACTCAAATCAACTAAATTGCTTGGTATAATAATTCTAGTTTTAAATGCTCCAACTAAAGACGGTGAATTTATCATATCATCAACTACAAGATTAATTTTTCTTTTTATATGTAATTTTTCCTTACATTCTTTCAAAATATTTTCTAAATAATCACATTTATAATTTTCTTTTTTTCTAATATTTTTTATAAAATGCAAATAAATTATAATGTAAGTAGTTAAAGTTAGAATTAAACCACTTATCCAAATAATTGGTATTATACTTTTAAAAATACTTTTTTCACTTTCCACATTAATAGTTGAAGAACTTGAACTATTAGTAACATTTTCATGAGCCAAATTTTCACTTGAACCACTTTCATAATTTTCACCAACAGTATAATTTATGCCTTCACTAATATTAGGCATGTTAACAGTATTTCTATCAACTTGACTGTTTATTTTTACAGGTATTTTATTAAATAAACTTAAACTACTTTCTGGCCCAAATGGAAATGCTAGCTTAATAATTAATATCATCCATAATAAATAAGCATATTTTTTATTAATTCTATTTTTCAGTAAGTTTTTTATTAGTAATATTACTACTCCCGTTATACTACCATAAATAGTAGCGTTTAATATGTACCCCCATATATTGCACATACTCTACCTCTTTTCTATTCATCCCTTAATATATCTTTTAACTCTTCAATTTCTGCTTTAGATAACTTCTTGTCTTTTACAAAACTAAGAACCATTTTATTTATTGATCCACTATAAAGTTTTTCTAAGAAAGACTTGCTTGCATAATTTTTATACTCTTCCTCGCTTATGCTAGCACTGTAAATATAAGATTTTTTATTGCTCTTATCCACATTTACAAAATCCTTTGATACAAGCCTTGTTATAAGAGTTTGTATAGTTTTTGGTTTCCACTCACTTTTATCTTTTAAATTTTCTATAATTTCAGCACTTGTTGCCTCTTTATATTTCCATAATACTTTCATTACTTCTAGCTCAGATTCAGAAATATTCTGTTTCATTGATTAACCTCCTTTTAAAACTTACACTTGTAATCTTTAATTAAATCTTACAAGTGTAATCCAAGAATGTCAACCTTTTTTTAAAAATACAAATCGTTAAGTTTTCCTTCTATTTCATTAATGGGAATTTTAAATTTTGGAATACCTACGTAGTAAGGTGCTATTTCATACAATTGAAAATAAATTACTAATTTATCATTTTCTAAATAAAATCCTTGATTTTCATCTATACCTTTAAATCCTTCTTTACCTGTAAAATATAAATCCTTATTTTTTTTAATTTCTTTTTTTATATAAGTATTTATAATACTTTTATAGTTTACATTATCTTTAAAAATATTTTTTAGCTTTAGCTCTTCTCCGCTTTTTAAATTATAATTAAAAGATTTTAGTACAGACATTCCATGTGCTCCACCTGTAAACTCATAAGTTAAAATTGGTATGCTAACCAGGTTATTTTTATTGTAAGTCATATCATATTGGCTATAAGCTTCGTATATAAACTTAGGTAAAGATGACTCTTTATTACTAATTTCATATTCTTTTTTATACTCTTCAGATTGTTTTTTTATATTATCTTTAAAACTAACTATATAGTTATATATAGCGTTATTAATTTTGTTTATTGATTTTATGTTTTCTTTCTTCTTATCCTCATATTTTTCTTTTATTTGAAAATAAGGATAATCTAAATGTGCCTCAAAAAACTCACTTTCTTCTTCAATTTTTTTTAGTTGTATATTATATAAATAGTTTATTTCATCTCTATCCTTTCTAGAAATTAACGGGAAATACTCCTGCCCTGCTGAAATACTTGTACTAAAAAACATAATAATTAAAACTAAAAATGATATTCTTTTTAAATTAGTCATATTAATACATCTCCTTATATTTTTATATAAATTTATTATTTGCAAATAATAAAAAAAAAAATGTGAATTTAGTAAGATTTAAAATTCACATTTTTCTCATAAATAAACTTATTTTCATCTCTATTAATCAGACCTTATTTTTGATTCACCAAGTAAAAAACCTATAGATGTACACATAAAATCCCTAAATTGAGATAGTATAGCAGTATCTGTAGGAATATTATTTTTATATATAACTAGTATCACAACTGCTGATACTAATGTAGTGATAAGTGCTATAAATATTTGAACAGAGTTTCCATTTCCATAGTCATAATCTCTTATTCTTTCACAGACTTCTTTATATTCATACTTATGTTCATTATCTTCCTTTCTTGTTAAAGACTTCTTATGCATATTTTTTTTATTATTATTCTTTGTATTAGAACTTAGTATAAAACCAAAAATAGATGCCAATGAAGACCTAAATATAACTTCAATATTTTTTGATATTTGCAATGACACTACATCTATTACTGAAAAATAAATAATTATCCCAAGTTGCATAGCTCCAATAATAACTAATGATTTAGCAGCTAAATTAAGTTCATCCCAATCATGTTTTAATTCAGATTTTAAAGCTTGTATTCTGCCACCCAAAAGTCTCCCTCCCTTATCACCTCTTCTTAGTGAATACTATTTAATAAAATTAAATATATGCATAAAAATGCACCTAAATCATTCGATTAAGGTGCATTTTTATTATTTATTCCACATACAAAGTCCTATTGTTCCTGCTCCAGTATGAGATCCTATACTTGGACCTATTTTAGTTTCTGTCATTTTAGTAAAATTTAATTCACTATTAATTGCCTCTTTTAATTTTTCAAATTCAACTTCATTATCTCCATGAGCAATGCCTATTCTCTTTTCTTCAGTATCATTTTTAAAATGCTCTTTTGTTATACTTATCAATTTTGATATAACTTTTTTATGACCTCTAGCTTGGTCTATATTAACTATAAATCCATCTTGCATTTGTAGTATTGGTTTTATACTCAGCATACTTCCTATTACAGCCTTTGATGCTGATAACCTTCCTCCCTTTTTTAGATAATCTAAGTTATCAACTGCAAATAATACCAATATATTATCCCTTATTTCTTCTAGCTTTTTTATTATATCTTCTATTGATTTACCTTCTTCATTCATTTCACAAGCTGTAACAACTTGGGCCCCACAACCATAAGATAAGTTTAAGCTATCAAATATATGTATTTCTCCTTGTAAATCATTTTTTGTAATCATAGCTGATTGATATGTACCAGTAACCTTAGATGAACCACTAATATATAATATCTTTTTTCCTTGATCTAAATATTTTTTAAATATCTCTGCAAATTGAATATAAGTAGCTTGAGATGTTTTAGGTATTTCATTACATTCTTTTATAAGCTTATAAAATTCTTCATTTGTAAGATTTTGACCATCTTTATATTCAATATCGTTGATTATTATTGTTAAAGGAATTACTTCTATATCATATTGTTTAACTAAATTTTCTGGAATATCAGCTAAACTATCACATATTATTTTAAAATCACTCATTGTGCCTATTCTCCTGTCTTTATTATATCTTATTTCTCTCTATTGCTTTAATAGACATCTGTTTTATAGTCTTATATACTATATTTAATGTTTCAGAATCTATATCCTTTGTTATATAACTATTCCACTGTTCAAGCAAATTCATTAATCTTTCCTGTACTTGTATACCCTTTTTTGTCAATTTTATTCTGTTTGTTCTTTTGTCATTTTCATCTTTTATTCTAAAAATATATTCTTTTTCTTCTAATGATTTAATAGCTCTTGCTGTAGCTGCCTTATCAACTATTAAAGTTCTTGAAAGTTCTTCTTGACTCATATTATTATTTTCATACATTTCCATTAAAAAAATATATTCTGATGCACCTATTCCTAAGTCTTTAGCATTATTATTTATATAAGTCTGAAATTGTCTATATAAAACTGAGATACATTTTCTCATTTCTTTATTTCTTTTGTTCATATTTAATATCCTTAATTACTTATTTTATACCAGTGAGTTTCTAAAAGAGCTACTACTTCTTCACTATCATTGATTATTTCATGATAGGCACTAACTTTATCATCATTATGTTTTATCTCAGTCTGTACACTTACTTTGTCTCCATAAGTTAATTCTTTTTTGTATTTAATTTTAACTGAATAAATTTTATAATTAGTCATAACATCAAAAGGTATAGTTTCTAATATCCATCCTAAATATGTAACATTTCCAACATGTAAATTTAAATCTATATCAGAATACCTAACATTAAATTCTTTTTTATAATCAATATTTTGGCATTTTGAAAGTTTCAATTTATTTCTTCCTATGATAGAGTTCTTTTCCTTAACACCATACGCCATATAATGTTCGTCTGGTATGGACAACGGTCTTCTTTTTTCGGAATCAACTAATATTACCAAGGTCTTTCCTTTAATAATTAAATTATTACTTTCATCATATATTTTAAAATGTCTAACTGCATAGAACTTATTCATACCTTCAACATAAGTTGTTGCCATAAGCTTTTCCTTATATTTAACATATTTGTAAATTGTTATCTCATAATCTACCAGCATCCATGTATGATTTTCCTTTACCATATCTGCTATAACAAAGCCATGCTTTTCATCTTGGCTTAAACCACAATCTGCCATAAAATTCATGTAAGAAGTTAAAAAACATTCTCCCCTTGCATCTGTATCCCTATATGTAACTTCATATTCTTTAGTAAATACTTTTTCCATATCTTATACCTTCTTCCTGTTATATAAATAATTTTATTTATCTTTTATATAATTAGTTGATATGTCAATTATTTTAATCATAATTAGTTGATATGTCAATGATTGTCAGAGTTATTTCAATAAAAAGCCATAGTAAAGAACTTAAATCTTTACTATAGCTTCATAATTATCTATTATTAACTCTTAGATTTTATTTTTGCTTCACCAAGTAAAAAACCTATAGAAGTACACATTAAATCTCTAAATTGTGCTATTATTACTACATCTTTAGTAATATCAAAAGCATAAATACTTAATATTACCAATGCGGCGATTAATGTTATTAATAATGCTACAACAATTTGTACAGAATTTCCATCACCATAATAGTACTTAATTGTTTCTTTTTTCACCTTACATTCTTCAGTAATAGCCTTTTCTTTATCTATACTAATAGTCATTTTTTCCACATAACTATTTTTATTTTTATCTTCTTTTCTTTTCGTATTAGAACTTAGTATAAATCCAAATACTGAAGCAAGAGAAGTCCTAAATATAACTTCAATTCTGTTATATAAATCTATATCCTTTGCATCACAAATAGCTATAAATATTGTAGATAGTACTAAAAAAAATCCAAGATAAACTAAGAGTTTTGCTGCTAAATTTAATTTATCCCAATCCATTAATAACTCTTCAATTAAAGCTTGTAATCTACAAAATTTCATAGATATCACCACCTCAAAGGTTTAAATCTTCCCCTATCTTCATAATATTACATGAATGGTTATTTTGTGATAAAAAAAGAATTGTTATCATAATATCCATTATTTTAACAATTCTATAATATTAATTATTCTCTTTGTTTTCCATAAAAATTAATCAACAGTGTACCTTTTCCACTATGAGCTCCTATTACAGGTCCTATCTTTGAATGTATAATTTCGCCAACTTCGCACTCTTTTTTTAACATTTGTTCTAATAAAATTGCCTCATGCTCGCAATCAGCATGAGAAATAATTATAGTATCATATTTACCATGTAAATAATTATCTTTTAATTTATTAATCATATGATGCTCACAAGTTTTAGTTCCTCTTATTTTTTCTACTAGTTGAAGCTTGCCTTCATTATCCATATTCAATAAGGGTTTTATATTTAAAGCTGTTCCAAATGTAGCAGCCACAGAACTAATCCTTCCACCTCTTTTTAGATGAAATAAGTCATCTACCTTATACCAGTGACATATATTTAATTTATTTTCTTCAACCCAATTATATAATTCTTCAATAGATTTGCCCTTTAACTTTTCTTTAGCTGCTAAATAAACTAGAAGTCCTTCTCCTGAAGATGCACATAAAGAATCAACAGACATTATCTTTCTATCAGGATAATCTTCTTTTAAGTTTGATATAGCTATTTGTGATGACCCATAAGTTCCACTTAAGCCTGATGAAAAACAAATATAAAGAATGTCTTTTCCTTCTTTTAATGTAGGAGTAAAATATTTTATAAATCTTACTGGTGTAATTTGAGTTGTTGTTGACATTAATCCTTCTTGTGACATCTTGTAAAATAATTTACTGTCTAACTCTCTTTCATCAGGATAATGAGAATATACTTTTCCATTCATTTCAAAATCCATGGGAATAATTTTAATTCCAAGAGAATCTATTACTTCTAACGGTAAATCACTAGTAGCATCCGTAAATATTTCATACTGTGTCATATATTTTTCCCCCTTTTTCATAAATAAAGTATGTATGATTTCTAATTATATTGTAATTATAGTAGTCTTTCATTCAATTTTCAATTATTATACTTATAAAAAAATAGAGGCTCACACCTCTACTTTTTTATAAATAATCATATTAACTATTTGAATCTTACAAATGTACTTCCATCCAAGGACTGTATTCCTAATAGATTTGGTGGATTACCAACTATATAAACAGTATATACCTTTTTACTTTTTAGCTCCGTATTCAAGGTTAACACAGTATCTTTTGTATCAGCAAGATTTACCGTTAAATTATACGAACCAGAAGGTAGTTGATCATAATCTGTTGCATCCATAAATCCGATATCTTTAAATGCTAAATTCTCATCTATTAATACGTCTATATTTGGTGCATCAGGTGATAAGTGTATAATTCTTACTCTGCTTTCATTTTCAAGTAAATCATCTGCATTACCTTCTATATATGGTATTAATTGAAGATCTTCGAAATTTCCTACTGCAGCTATGGTTATTACTTCTTTTTCTGGTAGTCTGATGTTTTGCGTAAGTACAGGCGTTTCTTTTTGTCCAGCTGGAAATACTTCTATTTTGTATTCTCCCATTGGTAGTTGAACATATTCAGAGAAGTCTTTGAATTGTAAATTTTTAAAAGCAAGTCCTCCATTAATATAAACATCTACTGAAGGTCCATTTGGAGAAGCATGAAACACTCTCACATAAGATATATCCATATCATTTCTAATAAACATAAAATTATCATCCCCCTTATATAAAACAATAATAAATAACCTTTTATTAATAATTCTATGTTAGATATTTTTTTTTGATACAAATCAAAATCCATTTGACAAAATATGTAAATTGATATATTATAATATTAACAATAAGATAATTAATAATTATATTTTGAAGATATAAATAAGTCAGAAGGCTTTAACCTTCTGGCTTTTTTTGTCTTTAAATATTTTTAACCCTTAGATATAGTAATTAATTAACTTAAATTGTATTCTTACTTTCCCCGAGTATGAATTATAATGTTTAAAGATGGTTTTCACCATCTTTTTTCTTGTTTACATATTTTCAAATAAATCAATTATTTCTTCTCTGGTTAATTTTTTCAAAGATGAACTATTTTTTAAATTAGAATTTATTATATCTTCAATAAGGTCTTTTTTATAATCTTGCATAGCTATTACTTTTTCTTCTACTGTATTTTTAGAAATTAATTTAATAACATCTACCACATTTTTTTGTCCAATTCTATGTGCCCTATCGCTAGCTTGGTTTTCACTTGCCGGATTAAACCAAGGATCAAAATGAACTACTATAGATGCACTAGTTAAATTAAGTCCTGTTCCTCCTGCTTTCAATGATATTAGAAATACCCCCTTGGTATTACTATTGTTAAATTCTTCTACTAATTTTAGTCTATCTCTTGCATCTGTTTTTCCATCTAAATAAGAGTAGGAAATATTTTCTTCTTCCAATCTTTTTTCTATAATTTGAAGAACTTTTGTAAACTGAGAAAATACTAATATTTTTCTAGCACTTTCTTCCTTTATAATATTAGTTAAAATTTCTAACTTTGAATTTTTACCTTTATAGTTTTTAACAATTATTTCTGGAGCAATACTTAGTTGTCTTAACTTTGTCAAATAGGAAAAAACAGTCATATTATCTTCATTGTTTTCTAAAATTCTTCTTTTTATTAAATTTACAAAACTTTTATACGCTCTTTTATGTTCCTTATCCAACTCAACATAAAATTTATGTTCTATTTTATCTGGTAATTCATTAATAACTTCTTTTTTAGTTCTCCTAAGCATAAATGGTTTTATTAAATTTTTTAGCTGACAGTGATTTTCTTCATTATTAACAAATATAGTTTCAAATTTCTTTTTACTATATAAATATCCTGGCATAACAAAATCAAAAATTGACCAAAGTTCCATAAGGTTATTTTCTATAGGTGTTCCTGTTAAAGCAAATTTCACATTAGAATTTAATTCTTTAATTGACTTAGTAATTATAGAATACGGATTTTTAATATTTTGCGCCTCATCAATTATACAGTAATCAAATGTTATGTTTTTATATTTTTCCATGTCATTTTTATAGGTACCATAACTAGTTAGTATAACATCATAATCCTTATAATTCTCTAATACTTTTTCTCTTTGAGCTTTATTTCCATAAGCTATCCCTAGTTTAATATCTGGTGTAAATTTTTCAAATTCATTTTCCCAGTTAAATATTAAAGAAGTTGGAGTTATAACTATTGATTTTTTATTTTTTTGCGAAAGTAAAAAAGCTAAAGTTTGTACAGTTTTACCAAGGCCCATTTCATCTGCCAGTATTCCACCAAAGTTATAATTTGATAAAGTATTAAAAAATTCAAATCCATCCACTTGATAATCTCTAAGGTTTGCCTTTAAATTTTCGGGTATTTTTATATTTTTATTTAATTTATTATATTTTTTTATTACATTATCTACGTATTTTCTACCACTTATTAAATTATCACTTTCATCTTCTAGCAACTTTTCTAGAAATACTACTTTATTCTCTGGTATCTTTATTTTTTGAAAATCACCACAAACACCCAATACATCTATAATTTGAAATATTTTTTCTAAATCATTGTTCTTTAAGTCAATATAGCTACCATCTGGCATAAGGTGGTACTTATATTTATCTTTATATGAATTGTATATATTGGCATATTCATTTTCATCTATTTTATCAATATGTAAACTAGCACCTAAATTTCCACCTCTAGATTGACTTAGGTCAAATATTACAGTAGGGTTTAATATTATGTCTCCTTCTGAAAATTCTTCTTTAGTTTTATCTCTTAATTTTTTTATTCCTTCAAGAACTGAAGCTATCATATGAGAACATACTTGAGTTTCTTTATTGTTGAATACATTTTGACAGTCACAACTAAGATTGGAAACTGTCCTATTTTTAGTATTTATACTTATCATAGATGTATAACTTCGTCTATGATGTTCATCAAATACTGTAGCATAAAACGTTGCTTCATTCCCTCTTGTATTTACATAGTCATTGCTTACATAATTTCTCTTATATGATGCAAATCCTCTATTATATTTTAACTTATCTGTGTATAGTCTTAATACTTCACTAAGTTTATCTACTTCCATTTTTCCACCTTTTCCTTAAAATTTATCATAGTTTTTTAATTCACTTTCATTTAAAACAGTTTCTATTTTAAAAATAAAATATCATGAGATAATCCCCATGATATTTCAAATTTTATTAAATTTTAATTTTAATTTTTATATTTCCATTTTCACACACTTCAACTTAAATTATACTCATATTATTATAAGTCATTCAAGTAGTTATTAAATTATTTTTTATTTACTTTGGTTTTTTTATTAATGCTAATACTCCAGCAATAATTAAAGCCCCTGTTCCTATCCATATCAACGCTTCACCACAACTAGCAAAAGAAATGTCCCTCATACAAAAATCTAATATGTTTTTCATCTTTTGACACCTCCTTTTTAGCTTATTGCAAAAATATTTTTAATTATTCAGTTTAACTCTACTATATACTATGAATGCTAGAATAAAAAAATGACACCTACATATTTTAGGTGTCATCAATTTTCATATATTATCAAAATCTTCATCATTTGCTTCATATAATTCTTCCTTATTTCTATAATGTCTATATTTTGACATCTCCTTATAAATTTTTATTCTTCCTTCATTGATATCTCCTATAGGTTTATGAGAAGGAAGACTATGACCTGGTGAAAAAGACATTTTTTCTGCCAAATCAAATCTTTTCTTAGTTGTAAACCTTTGCCTTGGAATCCTTATTTCTCCCAATTTAATAAAAGGAGTTTTATCCTCTTCCCACTCTATTGAGGCATCATTTATTGGTGTATGTATATCATTTATATAAAATTGTACCATAAAATCAAACACGGCTTCTTCCTTATATAGATGTCTTTGCATATTTTCTGTAAGATAGTTTTTCCCAAGTTTCTTAGGAAGTTTGCTCTTGTACATTGATCTTGGGACTATACTATATTTTACTATTTTATTACCAAACATATATGGGGTAGTACTGTAATATCTAATATCTAAAGGACTCGTATCATGTTTCATATTTTTTATAATATTTGTAATTACTTTGATATTTTTATCTTTTATTAATTTTCCCATAAAAATTATTGGTGTAGATTTTGTAGTATAATATATAGCATCATAAAATAATTTTAGCGTTCCTATGGGCATCGTTTTCATACTAACTAATAGAAAATCTTGAGTAAATTTTTCATCCTTTACACATTTATCTCCATAAACATTTAATAATTTTATTGAAAATCCTCTAATATCTCTATATTTATCACTTCTTATTTTAGGACTTGAACTAGATAATCTTATAAAAGCTTTATAATAATCTCTGTTAAAGATACCTTCTCTGTACTGCAAAGGTAAATTTTTATCTACAATAAAATATCCTTTTAGAAGTCCTAAACATTTTGGATGAGCATCCCTTCTTGTTAAGCCCTTGGCGTAATCTTTATCTAATTTTTCTTTTAATAAATATATTATTTTTGAGCTTATTTCATCATTACTATATTTTCTCAATTATTTTTCTCCTTTACTAAAATTGTAAATAATACTTATTATTCCAATAATAGAAAAGAATAATTACAAAAAAGAAGGTATTTTACCTTCTTTTTTATTTAGCTACTGCAATATTATTAAATTTAGCTTCATTATTCAAATCACTGCTCTTTAATTTTCTTGTGTATATTATTATTCCAAATAAAGTTATAGCTTCTGTGATAGGTACAACAAACCATAGACTAGATCCCCCAAATGCCATTGGTAAACTTAATACAAGAATGATGTTTAATAAAAACCCTCTTATAACTGATATAAATATAGATGGTTTTTCTTTTCCAACAGATTGGAAATAATTACAAAGCAATATATTAATATTCATAATACAGAAAGCGCTTAAATAAAATCTCACTGCTGGTACTCCCATAGAAACAATATCTACATTAGCTTTTACAAAAGCATATATTACTTCTTCTGTAAACATAAATACTACTAGATATAATAAACATCCTATTGAAATAGTAGTAAACATAGCATATTTTAAAACTGTTTTTACACGCTTACTTTCATTAGCACCATAGTTAGTTGCTATTATAGGTTGACTAGCCTGAGCAACACCATTAAATAATGCAGTTCCAACTATTACACAATTTGATATAATTCCATAAATTACTATTCCCATATCCCCTATATATTTTAAAATTTGAATGTTAAATATAAATATTACAAATCCAGCAGCAACTTCCATTAAGAAACTAGATCCGCCACAACCGATTATCCTTTTTATTCTTTTTACTGACGCTTCTTTTAAAGATAGTTTTATTCTATTTTTCTTCGAAATAAAGTGAGTCAAAAGAACTGTAACTGTTGTTAAACTTCCTATAACTGTTGCTAAAGCTGCCCCCATCATTCCCATGTCCATAGGGAATACAAAAATATAATCTAATACTATATTTAATCCTGCTCCTACAAGCACTGACATCATAGCCAATTTTGGAGCTTTTTTATTACGAATTATAGGTGATAAAAAATTAGTTGCTATAAATATTGGTGTAAATATTGTTATGCATCTTCCATATTGTAAAACTAAGTCAATACTGTTTTCATTTGCTCCAAGGAAGTAAGAGATCTTTTCTAAAAATATGTTTGTAAATATTGTAAATATTAGTCCTATTATTAATACTGCTACCAAGCTAGAAATAAAGTATTTATTTGATTCCTCTTTATTTCCCATCCCATCTTCCATTGATATTAATATTCCACCTCCAAGTCCAAACATAAGACCTATACCGTTGTATACGGCAAAAAAAGGTAGGAAAATATTTAGTGCAGAAATACCTTCTGCTCCGACACCTTGACCTATTATAAGAGTATCTGCCAATATGTAAATTGCTGTTACAAGTGTAGAACATATTGATGGTATTAGATAGTGGTAAAAAACTTTTTTCTCATCATCTTTTAATAAATTTAATTTTTCCATTACAACCCCTCCCATTTTTTTATTAACAATAAAAAATTTGCTTCGCTCATGTCGCCAACGGCTTAGTCCGTTGCTTAAGTCGCAAAGTTGAAAATTAAAAAAGCCAAATAAGCATGCTAAGTATACTTATTTGGCTTGTTGTTTATATTTTATTTTTTGAACCATTAAATTATCTTGCATTGCGATTATAAATTAAATATAATTCGCCAATTGTAATGGCTCTTTTAACAAAAACTATTCTAATATATTTAATTAATAAAGTCAACCTAAATCTTCCTTTTATTCATTGGTTTCTTTTTTCTTAGCCTTACTAAACCTAAAGGATATTAGCCCACATAAACCTAGTGTTATTGCTGAACCTACCACACCAGATACTGTAGTACCCATTGTATTTCTCCATCTGGATTTGAAGATGCATACAGTGATAGCCCTCCTTTTATAAATTAGAAAGCCATGAAGTTATCCTTGTTAAGAAGTAACCTTCATGGCTTTAATTTCAATTAATATATATTTTTATTATGTATTATATTTTTCTAATTAAATACTAGCACTAGACTTTATAAAGGCCAATAAAAATAATAACATTTCTAACTTCTTAAGGCTTTTATCTTTGCGGAAGTATTAAACCCTATTGCTAATGGCAAAAATGCTGACATTGGAATAAATACAAAACCTAAATCAACTTTATTTATAATACAAAAAATTATATATGCCATTATACTCACAAGAATTAATTTTAAAAATACAAATAAATCTCCTGCTAATAGAAATGCTTGCTCTTGCTTCTTTTTATCTTTTATATTACCTATTCCCCATAAAGATGGATTTAAGTATATCATAGTAAACACTATATATATTCCATAAGATATAGCTAGTTTCCATAAGATACTTGTTTTTGAGCCCATACCACCTACTTTACCAGTAATTCCAAAAGATGTTGCTACCTCTTGTGGTATTTTTCCCCACATGACTGCCACATAAATTGATATTGCTATTAATGTAAATATTGTAAGTCCTTCAATCATTCTTTGCTTTTGTGTGAAAGCCATCTTCATATTTTCATCCCCCTCAATCTTATTTAACATATAAGTATAATTTTACATTATATTATAAGTTTTAAAAAGGTGTTTTATTAAAATATTTTTATGATTTATAAAACACAAAAAGCTAAATAGTCTTATTACTATCTAGCTATACATATTAATTAATATTTCCGCTATTTACAACAGGTTGAGCATCTTTGTTTCCACAAAGTACTACTAATAAATTACTTACCATTGCTGCTTTTTTCTCATCGTCTAGCTTTACAATTTCATTTTCATTTAAAGAATTAAGAGCCATTTCTACCATACCAACAGCACCTTCGACAATTTTTTTACGTGCAGCAATAATTGCCTCAGCTTGTTGACGTTGAAGCATTGCAGCTGCTATTTCCGGAGCATAAGCTAAATGAGTTATTCTAACTTCACAAACTTCAAGACCTGCCACATGAACTCTCGACTGTAATTCTTCTTTTAATTTATCTGCAACTTCTTGAGAAGATCCTCTAAGTGTTTTTTCCTCTGATGCATCATTAACATCATAAGGATAAAGTCTTGCCACATTTCTAAGTGCTGTATCACATTGAATTGATAAGTATGTTTTGTAGTTATCAACATTAAATACTGCTTTTGTAGGATTTATAACTTTCCAGATTACTACGACTCCTATCATTATTGGATTTCCCATTTCATCATTTACTTTTTGTATCCCATTATTTAATGTTAGGGTTTTAAGAGATACTTTTTTCGTTGCAGATGTTATTAGAGTTTCAGACTTATTTTCATCTTCTTTTCCCTTAGTCATTCTAAGTGCTGGTGATTCATATGTTGGATTGATAGCACTACAAAATGGGTTTACAAAATAAAAACCTTCTTTTGAAATTGTTCCATAATAATTACCAAATAACACTAGCACTATTGCCTCATTAGGATTTAATATCTTTAATCCACAAAGCATAAAAATACCCACTATAAAACATATAATTCCTAGTATTGTTGGAAATACTATATCTTTAATCATAGCAAAATAAATTGCCACTGGAAAAATCAATATTAAAATTAAGCCAATAAGTAAACCTAACCAACCACTCATAGGTTTAAGTTCTTTTTCATTAAATTTGATTCTTTCTTCTATCATAATTTACCCCTCCTTAAAATAACACCATATCCTGCAATATTTTTTATTTTCATTATTCTTTTACAAAAAACAAATATGCTATTGTAAAAGCAATTTGCCAAAAGGTTAATACTATACCTGTGGCATACTGTTTTGATATAAATAATTCATATATCCATACAACTACAAATAAAATTGTAAATATAACATATAGAAATAAAATAAAATTATTGCTAGAAGATTTCTTTTTCCTTAATCTCAATCATATTGCCCCCTAAATAAAAAGTGACTCAAAAATATATTGCAGGATATCATTAATTATATATTATACTATATTACTTACCATCGCAAATCTGCTTTAATATGATTTGGAACTAAAAATAAATTTAATGCTTCTTCTATACTCCTTGTTACTATATCACTATTTATAATTAGCTTACTGCATGTACCTTCTCCTTCAATAACCGCAACAGAAAGTTTAGCTTCTTTGAACATATCTATATCATTAAAACCATTTCCAATTGCTCCAGTAACATCTCTGCCTAACTTTTTTACTAAATCACCTTTATGCTTTCCTACACATCCTGTTGGCACTGTTATTACTTTTAAATTTACTTTTTCACATTCTTCTTTTGCTACTCCATATGTGTCTGCTGTAATAACATATATATTTATTATTTTTAACAATTCACTTAGTTGATTTTTAATATTTTCTAAAATTCTTCCATCTACAGCTATGGTTCCATTAAAATCAAAAACTAGATTTTCCAATTCTAAGCTTTCTCTTCCTGGTATATCAATTTTAATCATCACATTCCCCCACAATTTTATATTTTACGTTCCCATATATTGAATATATTCCTTACTCAAAGTTTCTTTTGGAGAATTAAAAAACTCTTTTGACTTGCCTATTTCAATAATTTCTCCATTATCCATAAAAATAATATTATCACCTATTCTTTTGGCTTGAGCTAGATTATGTGTAACTATTACTATCGTATATTTATCCTTTAATTCCTTTAACACTTCTTCAATAAACATGGTATTTTTCACATCTAAAGCAGAACATGGCTCATCTAATAATAATATTTTAGGCTTCACACTTAAACATCTTGCAATTGATAAACGCTGTTTTTGACCACCTGATAATTTTCCCGCAAACATATGAAGGTTATCTTTTACTTCATCATACAACTTAGTTTGTTTAAGTAATTCTATTTTTCTTTTCTCTATTTCTTTGTTATCATAATTAGTGTGATATTTTAAAGCATATGTAAGATTTTTTTCTATAGAAAAAGGAAAAATAGTAGGATTTTGAAAAACTAATCCTATTTTGGTTCTTAAACTTTGCAAAGTTATATCATTAAAATTTATTCCATCAATAATAATATTTCCTTCTATTTTCCCTCCTTCTTCTTCAATAATTCGATTAAAAGATTTTAATAATGTGGACTTTCCACATCCTGACTGCCCAAGAATAACTGTTATTTCTTTTTCTTTTATACTAAAATTAATATTATTTAATATTCTTTTTTTATCAAAAATAACACTTAAATTTTCAACACTTAAAACATTTTTTTCCATGATGCACCTTCTCTCCATATTCCTATTAATCTACATAAACCATTTATTATAAGTAACAATCCCATTAATACAAAAGCTGTTCCATAAGCATTTTCCAAAGATAACCCTTCATTTACTAATATATATAAATGATATGGAAGGGCCATTACAGGTAAATTAATTTCACTTGGCAACCCAGAATATATAACTGCTCCTGTATACATTATAGGTGCTGTTGCTCCCATAGCATAAGCCATTCCTAAGGTTATACATGTTAATATATTTATCACAATATTAGGAAGAATAATTCTAAATAAAGTATATGACTTAGATATTCCAAGGCATAATGAAGCCTTCATTATTTCTTCTCCACTATCCATTAATAGCTTTATTATTCTTATTGATATGAAAGGTATTATCATAACAGAAAGTGTTATTGAAGCGCATAATAATCCTCTTTCCATTCCAAACCTACATATTAAAATTGTATAACCAACTAGTCCCAATACAATAGATGGTACGCCTGACAATCCATAAAGAAATGACAATATTATATTTTTAAATTTAATAGAAGCACAGTAAAATATTAAATATATAGAAATTGAAATTCCTAAAAAACCTCCCATTGTTCCTGATAATAATCCCATAAGTAAACTTCCAACAATTGCAGGAAAAATTCCGCCCTCTGTTCCAAGAGGCGATCCTTTTGGATTATCAAAAATAAATTCCAAAGATATTACATTAAATCCTTTATATAATATATAGATAAAAATACCCAAAGTAATACTTATAACTAGTATCCCAGATATAAATATCCATAACTTCAATAGATAATCTCTTTTTTTCATAATTTACTCCATTCTGCTCTTAATTTTTAAATATTTTGCTAAAGCAAAAATTATTATAAGTAAAAATATTAAAACCACATTAGCTCCATATAAGGCAGATGCATGTAAACTACCATACTGAACTGTTCCCATTTCTAATGCTATCAATGAAGGTATAGTCTCTCCTCTAGAGAATAATCTAGGCATTATTGGAGAATTCCCCATTACCATCATTACAGCCATAGTTTCTCCCATAGCTCTCCCAAATGACATCATTATAGCTGAATAAATGCTGTTTTTTATTGATGGAAGTATAACTTTTTTTATAGTATATTCTTTAGATACTCCCAAAGATAAAGACTCTATTTCAAATTTATTTTTAGCTTCATCTATGGATTCGCTACAATTTGATATTATATATGGTAATAACATAATAGCTAACAATATTCCTGCTGCTAATACACATTCTCCTGATGTCATATTAAAAAATATTTCAAAAGATTTTACTATTATTACTAGACCAATAAAACCAAATATGACAGATGGAATACCTGCCAATAAATCTATACATGCTAATATAGTCTTTGAAATACTTTTTTTGCTATAAAAACTCAAGAAAATAGCACATCCTAGTCCTATTGGAAGAGCTATACATACGGCTAAAAATGAAACATATAGTGTTGCTAAAATCATAGGCAACAAAGAATAGCTTGCTTCTGATTTTAAAGGATTCCATCCTCCCGAAATAATAAATCCATTAATACCTATTTCTTTAAAAAAAGGAATGCTTTCTATTATTACACATGTAAATAAAGATATTACTATTAATAAAAACAAAATCACCGTTAAAAACAAAATATATTTAATAAAACTGTCTTTTATATACTTCAATAAATCACCTTCTTAATTATTTATTGTTAATTTAATTGTAATAAATTTTAACTAAAAAAGAGCTTAAATACAAAATAATAAGCTCTTTTTAGAAAATATTTATATTTTTTATTTATTCATTGGGATAAATCCTAATTCTTCTACAATAGCTTGTCCTTCTGTCCCTAAAACATAGTCTATAAATGCTTGTTGTTCTGCAGTTGGCTCTCCACTACCTAATATTAATAAAGGTCTTTGTATTTTGTAATCACCACTTAATATATTTTTTGCATTAGCTTCTGCACCGTCAACTTTTAATTTAGATATTTTACCTTCGTTTTGATTTGCCACACCATATGAAGCATATCCTATAGCATATTCATTTTCTATTACTTTAGATACTAAAGCACCCATAGAAGCGGCTTGTATAGCATCAGATTTTACTTCTGTATCCCCCATTATAGCTTTTTGGAATACCTCATGAGCTCCTCCACCGATATCTCTAGTTACCACAACTATTTCTTTATCTGGTAAAGATGAATCTACATCTTTCCAAGTTTTATACTCTCCAGAGAATATTTTTGCTATCTCTTCTGATGTTAAATTATCTTTTACTTTTAATATAGGATTTTTAGGATTAACAGCTATTGTTAATGCGTCTATACCTACTTGATATTCTTTTTCATTTTCTATTTTTTCTTTTTCTTCGTCTTTTACTTTTCTTGCAACCATACCAAAGTTTGCTGTTTTATCAATTACAGCTTGTACACCTTGACCTGAACCACCTGCTGATACATATATTTCTATATTATCTTCTGAAAAGTCTTTATTTACCTTGTTCCAAGTTCCATAAGACTCAATAAACTCTAATGATATTTTTGACATAACTGGAGCTAAAGTTGATGAACCTATAAACATTATTTGTGATTTATCCTTTGACTTACTTTTATCTTCTCCACCACTACTACAAGCAACTAATGATAGCATAATAGCCATAGACATAAATATAGCCCAAAATTTCTTTTTCATTTCTAATCCCCCCTATTTCGTTAAGTTTCTCCAAATTCATTTTATCACAAGTTTTATGGAAATATTTGTAATAAAAATCTTTTGTGTATTGAAATATTCAATACTTTTCATATTTTTATAGTTTTTATCTATAAATACATTTTTTCTTTTCCCTAATATTTATGTGGATATTCTAAACTCAGAATACTATATTATGACAAATATATAAAATAACATACAAGCAAGATTGAGGATATCTATATTATGAATATAAGTAAAAGAATATAAAAAGCACTAAATGACAACGGGAAAGATCATGATGATCTAAAAAAATTAACTGAAACTGTTCTTAAATACGGAAATGGTAATGACTACGTGAACCCAATAACTTTAGAAATATCAAATTGCATTCCAACAGGTAGAGTAATCGGAACTACTCCAGATGGTAGAAAAGCTGGTGCCCCCCTTAAAGAAGGTGTTTCTCCTTATGCTGGAACTGGCACAGATACTCCTCTTGCTGCAATTAAGTCAGCTGCCAAAATGAATCCTGGTTTACACTCTGGCGATACGCTACTTAACTTAATATTAAATCATAATTTAGTTTCTACACCTAGAGTATCAAATGAAATTTTGTATTTATTGGTTAGAGTTGCTGGATATTCTACTCAATTTGTTAACTTTTCAAGGGAAATACAAGATACAATTATAGCTAGAAATACTCACTGTGAGTTTTAATTGGTGATAAAATGACTACTATTGAAAAAGACTTGATTTTCTTTTTAAATTCAAATTATGCAATAACATTTTCTGGATGTGAACCTACTTATCAACTTGAATTTTTGAGGAAGTTAGTTTATCATTTTTATAGTAAAGGAATTATACTGCCATAGAAACTTGCAGAGTTTTAACTTAAAAAAATACGAAGATATTTTTCAAAAGCTAGATCATATCTTTGTTGATATAAAAAATATGGATAGCAATAATCATAAAGAATACACAAGTTTTGGCAATGAATTAATCCTTGAAAATATAATAAAAATGGCTAAAATAAACAAAAGTATGGTTATAAGAATTCCTGTTATTCCAGGATTTAATGATGATATTGAAAATATTACTTCCACATCTCAGTTTGTAAAGAAAAATATTAAATCACTTAGAATAGAACTTCCTCCTTATCATATGTTTGCATATATAAATATAAAAACTTAGGTTTAGATGATTATATTTATAAATATGAAATTCCAAAGGATAAAACTATAAAAAAGTTAAAAGAAGTGGTTAGGAGCTATGATGTTGAAGTTATGAAATACAAATAGCCATAATAAGTTATGGAGATGAATTTATGATGACACAAATCCCAAAAGTTGGACAAAATTTAAGAAAAATACGAAATGATTTAGGACTAAGCTTAGATGAAACTTCTAAATTAACTGGTGTTAGTAAACCCATGTTAGGTCAAATTGAAAGAGGTGAATCTAGTCCTACTATCTCTACTTTATGGAAGATTTCTTCTGGCCTTAAAGTTAACTTTACTTCTCTTTTAGACGATAACTCTGGCGAATTAGTTCTTGTAAAAAAAGAAGATGTTGAAGTAGTTCAAGAAGAAAATACTCATATGAGGCTATTTCCTATATTCCCCTTTGATTCCAAAAGTGGAATGGATGTATTTATTATAGAATTAGATGAAGACTGTAAACATATATCTGCAACGCACAAAAATGTATTGGAAGAAATAGTCATGGTTACAGAGGGTTCCTTAGAACTTACTATTGAAGACAAAACTTTTATATTAGAAAAAGATCATTCATTAAAGTTTGATGGTAGCTTAAATCACTCTTATAAAAATTATGGTAATAAAAAAACAGTTTTTTATAATATAGAAATTTACAAATAATATTTTGGAGTAACAATTTAAACTGTTACTCCTTTTTATATCTTAAAAATTAAACTATTATTTTATAATTATATTTAAATTATTATCAATTATTTAATGTCAGAATTATTTATATATATTTTCAATTTTTCAAATGCATATCTTTGTTCATTTATGAAAATAATAAAATTGTTACATAAATAAACAAAGGAGTGTAATGAATGAAAAAATTTATTTGTACTGTTTGTGGATATATACATGAAGGAGATGCTCCTCCTGAAATTTGCCCAATTTGTAAAGTTGGAGCAGACAAGTTCATAGAAGCAAAAGAAGAAATGGTATGGGCAGACGAGCATAGAATAGGTATTGCAAAAGATATAGACCCTGAAATAATTGAGGGTTTAAGAGCTAATTTCATGGGTGAATGTACAGAGGTTGGAATGTACATTGCTATGAGTAGACAAGCTGATAGAGAAGGCTATCCTGAAGTTGCAGAAGCTTATAAAAGAATAGCTTGGGAAGAGGCTGAGCATGCTTCTAAATTTGCTGAAATTTTAGGCGAAGTTGTTTACCCTAGCACTAAACAAAATCTATCTGCTCGAGTTGAAGCTGAGTTTGGTGCTTGTTCAGGCAAGAAAGAATTAGCTACGGCTGCTAAAAAGGCTAATCTAGATGCTATTCATGACACTGTTCATGAAATGTGTAAAGACGAAGCTCGACATGGTAGAGCTTTTAAAGGTTTATTAGATAGATATTTTTCTAAATAGGAGGTTTGAAATGGCGAAAATTAATTGCAATGTAACTAATTGTTCTCATAATAAATCTAGTGTTTGTTATTCAAATATAGTTAATATTAAGGGTGGTAAAGCAAAAGATTCATGTAATACATGTTGTGGAAACTTCCTTGATGAAAGAGATTACTCTACTTTAACTAATAATACAAATTCTTGTGGTGAATGTGATGCCTTAGTTTGTACAGTTCAAACTTGTGTATACAATAGAAACCTAGCTTGCACTGCTGAAGCTATTAATGTAGATGGATCAAACGTTAATATTTATACTGAAACAAATTGTTCTACATTTAAACATGCATAAATTATTTTGTAAAATTATATAAATAAAAAGTAGATAGTATAAACACTATCTACTTTTTATTATATTACTTAAAATTTAAATATTACTACAAAGCTTATTTAGTAAATTGATTAAAGTATTTGATTCTTCTTTATTAAAATTTTTTATTACTTTTTCATACCATTTTTCTTGATATTCATTAATTAATTTAAGAATTGATATACCCTCATCTGTAAGACATAGGTCAAAAAATCTATTGTCATTTAATCTCTTAATTTTTACCACATAATTCAAGTATTCTAGCTTTTTTATATTTCTAGTAATAATAGCATTATCCACATTCAGCGACAGTGCTATATCTTTTAAATTGCAACTTTTATTATTTTCTATTATCATCATACAGCGCCACATATTAAAAGTTAATCCATATTCACATAATTTTGATTCTGAATGTTTAATAAAATCTCTATTTAAATCTGATAAGTATTTCCCTAGTATTCTATACGTCAAATACATTCCTCTTTTCTTATTTTAATTTATTTTTTCATAAATTATAGGATCAATGAAACCAAAAGTTATGTTCCCATTTTTTCTAAATACTTCACTCACATACATTTTATTATTTTCAATTTTTTCTTGTAAAGTAAATTCCATTTCTTCAGTAAAATTACTTATGCTTTTACCTTCATAAGATCCATTATTTTCTGTATATATCATAGGATTAAATTTCAATGAAATTTTAAGTTCTTTATAATCCATAATTAAATTTTTATTATCATTTCTAAAATCTGCTTTAGTAATACCATTTGGAATATCATATGAAGTTAAAACTATGTTATTATTTTCATTTAATGTAAATAAAAATAAATGAGGGAGAATATTCTTATGGTTACCTTGCTCATAATAGCTTTCTTCTATAACAAAATAGCCCTTAAAATCATTTGGTAAATTGATTATTTTGTTATTACAAATTCCATTAATATGTTTTGCCTTAGGATGTTTTTGTTGCCCTAATTTAATTTCTTCATTTATTTGATTTTCATTACTAAATACTCCACATAATTCTTTTATAAATACATCTAGTTTATTCATAAAATCACTCCCTTTAATATTTGATACTATCAAGTATATCTATATTATTTGACATAGTCAAGTATTAAACGTTTAAATTATTAATTTCTATTTTATATCTGTATCTCTTATTTCTATTTCTGTTCCCTCTGGAGCTTTTATTTTAAATAAGCTTTCACCTTCTACTTTATACACTACTTTTCCATTTTTAACTTTAAAATCTGCATATCCTAAATTTTTTATTCTATCATATTCTTCTTCAACATTTTCTACTATAAATCCCATATGCACTGGTCCTGCATTTAAATTACTCCATTTGTTGAAACTATCATTACTTTTAGGTGTTTGTAATTCTATCATAAAATTTTGTAATTTTAGCCATGTGTTATAATCTCTTCCATGAAAATTCTTTGTTTCATTTATTACTTTAAAACCTAAAATATTTTTATAAAAGTTTAATGACTCTTTGTAGTTTTCTGTTTGAATACAAATATGATGTATCATCTTTATGCTCATAATCTTCTCCTCTTTCATTTAATATATTTTGAAATATTATATATTTATTTTACACGATTATAAAAAATATAGTAACCAATATCATCCCTTGCCATAAAATGTAATACAAATATTTAATAATCATGTATTGGAGGTTAACGCATTGGATTATGTTGATATTTTATATAATGTTAATGAAATTATTGTTGATTTAGGACTTGAAAAACCTTATAAAGAATTTTCTTGTAATCTAAATAATTACTTATTAACTAAATATGATGAATACTATCTAGGATTGCAACTATATGAAAACAATGATAAACAAAATCATTTCTACGTTGTTGCCAGTTATGATAATGATTTTGGCTTGGATTGGATAATAAGAGATATTCAAAAAGACATTTCTAATGCTTATGATTATAAATGGGGTAGCACTGTAAAACGAATTTCTTTATTTTCATTTATTACAAACACTAGATTCATTCCTCCCCTTTATTAAAGCATAAAAGGCTAACCTATTTTTTAGATTAGCCTTTATCATTTATTTTTCTACTTTAAATCTTTTTAATCTTAACGCATTTAATAAAACTGATGTTGAACTAAATGCCATTGCAAGAGCTGCTATTACTGGGCTTAAAAGTGGACCTCCAAATAAATATAAAACTCCTGCTGCCACCGGTATGCCTATTACATTATATCCAAATGCCCAGAATAAGTTCTCTTTTATATTAGTCATTGTACTTTTACTAAGTCTTATGGCAGTTGGTACATCTAACAAATCACTTCTCATTAAAACAATATCTGCCGATTCCATAGCCACGTCTGTACCACTTCCTATGGCTATTCCAATATCTGCCTGGGCTAAAGCTGGTGCATCATTTATTCCATCACCAACCATGGCAACAAATTTACCTTCTTCTTGAAGTTTTTTAACTTCACTAGATTTATCCTGTGGTAAAACTTCTGCCAAAACTCTATCTATTCCAACTTGAGAGGCAATTGCCTGAGCTGTTTTTTTATTATCTCCAGTAATCATAGCCACTTCTATTCCCATATCATGAAGTTTTTTAATAGCTTTTGCGCTGTTTTCTTTAACTACGTCGGCAACAGCTATTATCCCACCTATTTTATTATTAATTGCAATGTACATAGGTGTTTTTCCTTCACTTGCAAGTTTGTCAGACTTTTCTTCTAAATCTTCAAGGTCTATATTTTTATTTATCATTAACTTTTTATTTCCAAGTAAAATGTCTCTTCCGTTTATAACAACTTCTATTCCATGACCTGGTATTGCCATAAATTTATCCAGTTTGTAAAATTGAAGATTTTTTTCTTCACAATCTCTAACTATAGCTTCTCCTAAAGGGTGTTCTGAAGATTTTTCTGCACTTGCAGCTACTTTTAATAATTCTTCTTCTGTAATATTTCCATGAGTTATTATATTTGTAACTACTGGTTTACCTTCTGTAACTGTACCTGTTTTATCAAATACTATAGTATTAATTTTGTGAGTAGTTTCTAAAGCTTGCCCACCTTTAATTAAAATACCATTTTCTGCTCCTTTACCTGTTCCAACCATTATAGCTGTAGGTGTTGCAAGACCTAGGGCGCATGGACAAGCTATAACTAAAACTGCTATAAATACTGTTAATGAGAATATTGCTCCTTTACCTGCTATAAACCAAGCAAGTCCTGCAATTATAGCTATAACTACAACTACTGGGACAAAATAACCTGCAATTATATCAGCTAATTTTGCTATGGGTGCTTTTGAACCTTGAGCATCTTCTACTAATTTAATTATTTGAGATATTGCTGTATCACTACCTACTTTTTCAGCTTTAAATCTTATAGTTCCGTTTTTATTTATACTAGCGCCTACTACTGAACTACCAATATTTTTTTCTACTGGTATACTTTCACCTGTTAACATTGATTCATCTACAGAAGTATGTCCTTCTACAACAGTACCGTCTACAGGTATCTTAGAACCTGGTTTAACTACTATAATGTCTCCAACTTCAACCTCTTCTATTGGTATTTCTATTTCTTTATCATTTTTAATTATTGTAGCCGTTTTAGGGCTTAGCCCCATTAACTTTTTAATGGCTTCACCTGTTTTTCCTTTAGCACGAGTTTCAAAATATTTTCCAAGTAATACAAGAGTAATTATTACACCTGCACTTTCAAAATACATATGATGTACGGCCATTTTGTCACCACTATATACTAAATATATTGAATATAAACTATATATAAGAGCTGCACTTGAACCTATAGTTATTAACGAATCCATAGTCGGTGCTTTAGCTATCATGGATTTAACTCCTTTTGAGAAAAACTTATTTCCTGCTATAACTATTGGTATAGTTAAAAATAATTGAGTAAGTGCAAAGTTTAATGGATTTGTACTAGGGTCTATTATTTTAGGTAGTGGTAAGGGCCCAATTGGTGCTGGTATCATGTGTCCCATTGCTATATAAAATAATGGAACTGCAAATATAGCTGATATTACAAATTTATTAAACAAAGTTTTCATTTCTTTTTCTTTTCTTAATTTATCATCATCAACTGATACTTTCTTTTCCATCTCCAAAACTTTAAATCCAGCTTTTTCTATAATATCTTTTATTTCATATAATTTTACTTTACTTGGTATATAACTTATTGTTGCTTTTTCTGTTGCTAAATTAACTTGAACATTTTTTACCCCATCTATTTTTTTTACTGCTCTTTCCACAGCTTTTACACAAGATGCACATGTCATTCCACCTATTGGTACTATTACTTCTTTGTCTTTTTCTTCTTTTACTACTGTAAAACCTACTTTCTCTATAGCATTTTCTATATCTTCATTTTTTACTTTCTCTTTATCATAAGATATACTCAATTTTTCTGTTGCCATATTAACACTAGCTTCAACGCTTGAGTCTAATTTTTTAACTGCTCTTTCCACAGCCTTTGCACAAGATGCACATGTCATTCCACTTATTTTTATATCATCAACATTTATTTTAGTATCCATGATTTTTCTCCTTTCATAAGTCATTTTTAGTATCATTATCTTGCTACAATAACATACTATATTAACTTTATGAATATTTTATGAAGATAAAAATTTTTAAGCAGGAAGAGTAATTATAAATTCACTTCCTTCATCTACTTTACTTCTAACTTCTATTTTTCCTTTATGTAAATCAATTATAGATTTACATATGGTAAGTCCTATTCCAGTTCCTCCAGTATTTCTACATCTAGATTTATCTACCCTATAAAATCTTTCAAATATATAATCTAAACTTTCCTCTGGTATCCCTATACCATTATCTTTTACAATTATTTTAATAAAATCATCTGCTTTATATAATTTAATAATAATTTTACCTTGTATTTTACAATTACAATTTGTATATCTTACAGCATTGGATATTAAATTAACTATAACTTGAGTTATTTTTTCTTTATCTACTCTTGCTGTAAGTTCTTCCAAATCATACTCTATTTTTATATTTTTCTCAAATGCAAAACTTTGATTATTATATATAATGTTTTTAATTAATTGTTTTAAATCAACTTCACTTATCTCCAATTTATTTTTTTCACTATCATATTTAGTAAGATTTTTCAATTGATTTACTAAGTGATTAAGCCTAATTACCTCTTCATTTACACTGTTTAATCTTTCTTGTGATGGTTCCCATATTCCATCAATCATTGCCTCTAAATGTGTTTGTATACTTGTTAAAGGAGTTCTAAGTTCATGAGAAATATCTGATGTTAACTTTTTTCTCATATTCTCCATTTTATATAATTCTTTTGATAACTCATTAATAGAATTTATTAAATCGTCTATTTCCACAATAGAACTTTCATATTCTAATGTTTGATCATATCCTCCCCTTTTTATAAAGTCTGTCATTTTTGACACAACAATTATAGGCTTTGAAATTTTTTGAGATAAAAAAATAGAAATTGATATTGAAACTATAATCATAAGCAAAGATATTCCTATGATTAAGTTAGTAATATCTTGTAAAAATAATTCTCTATTTTTAATTAAAGATTGTTTAGATAATTCCACCATATTTGAAGAATAATATATAATTTTCTTTTCCACTGATAAGTTAATACTTACAGCCATTATTAGAATGATTCCTATCATTACCATAGCTAAATAAAATATTAACTTCTTATTAATGTTTAGTTTTTTTTTGTTAAATTCCAAATTTATACCCCACTCCATAAACTGTTTGTATTATTCTTGGTTTTTTAGTGTCTTCTTCTATTTTTTGTCTTAAGTTTTTAATATGAGCATCTATGATTCTATCAAATTTTTCATAATAATCATCTGTTACTAACTCTAATAATTCTTCTCTTGTAAAAATTTTCTTTTGATTATTTACAAATAGCAACAATAACTTATATTCTGTATTTGTCAAACTTACATCATTATCTCTTATTTTGACTTCATGAGATAATGTATTAATTTCTATTTCATCATTAATTTTTATAATTTCTTCTTTTTTTATTTTTCTAAGTGCTGCCTTTGCCCTTAAAACTAATTCTTTCACATTAAATGGCTTACAAACATAGTCATCACATCCCAAGTTAAATCCATCTATTTTATCTTCATCTTCAGTTTTTGCCGTTAACATTATTATATGCACTAAGGATGTTTCTCTTATTTTCTCACAAATTTCTTCACCACTTATATCCGGTAACATTCTATCTAAAATTACTAAATCAAATTCATTATTATTAAATAATCTCAATGCTTCATTACCATCATATGCTACCAAAGTATTATATCCTTCTTTATCTAGATAAGCTTTTACAACTTCTGTTATTTTTTTTTCATCATCAACTAATAATATATTAAACATAACTCCTCCTAAAATTTCCTTATAATTTTACAATATCATAGAATTGTATATTTTTTATGAATTTTTAGCTTAAGTATTACTATTCTTCATTATTTTTTCATAATTTTAGAATATAATATACATAATATAAACTTATTTTAAAATTGAGGTAAAATTATGAGTAAAATTACTAAATTCCTTCATGTATATGGAATGAAATGTCACTCTTGTGAAGTGGCAGTTGAGGAAGAAATTAATAAACTACAAGGTATTGTAAATGTAGAGGCTGATCATAATAATTCTATGGTCATAGTCACTTATGAAAATGAATTGTGCAATGATGATAAAATCAAATTAGCTATTAAAAATTCTGGCTTTTCCTCAAGTAATAATATGTTAATAAAAGTTTTAACTTTAAGTATTGTTATAATATCTATGTTTTTCCTGGGAAATAATCCTTTAACAGGATCAAATACTTCTTTCACAAGAGTTGAAACTTCTTTTATCATGTTATTTGTACTTGGTTTTTTTACATCATTTCATTGTGTTGGAATGTGTGGAGGTATTTTACTTACACAAACCATAAATAAAGACGAAAATATTAAGGATAAAAAATCATCTTTTAAAGTTGCTTTACTTTATAATAGTGGACGTGTAATCTCTTATACTATTGTTGGGGGGGTTGTTGGTGCTCTTGGTTCAATTTTTTCTACCACTATTCAAATTCAAAACTTTATAAAGATAATCGCCGGTGTTTTTATGATAATTTCTGGACTTCATATGATTGGAATTAAAGTATTAAATAACATTAAAATCCCCATATTTTTCAAAAAAAACACTTGTGTAAATAATCATAAGAATCCATTTATAGTTGGCTATTTAAGTGGATTTTTGCCTTGTGGTCCCCTACAGACTATGCAATTATATGCTCTATCTAGCGGTAGCTTTGTAATGGGTGCTTCGTCTATGTTTGTCTTTTCATTAGGAACACTTCCTATTATGTTATCATTTGCTTATGTTTCATCTAGAATGTGTACATCCTTCAATGAAAAAATATACAAATATGCAGGTGTTTTAATTATTATACTGGGTATTCTTATGATGAACCCTAGGCTACATTTCATATAAAAAATAAACCGATAAAATTTAATAAAATTTTATCGGTTTATTTGCTTATCTAAATTATTTTTTCAATAATTAAAATCAAATCTGAAATTATTATTTGATTCAAAACTGTTAAGTCAAATCCAAACTCCTTTAAAGAAATATTAATTTTATAAGGTAAGTTTTCTTCCACAATCTGTAGTTTAGTACCTTGAATTGTATTTATTATTTCTTCACTCTCTTCATCATCAATCTTTGGCACAATTATTGTATTGTCTATTGAAAACAATTCTTCATTATTTCCTTCTATCTTAAAATCTACTCTAAATATATTTCCTTCTTTTGCATTTTCATTAAACTTAAAACTATATTTTAAAGAAACATATATAGAATAAATACCTAATTCATTTATTGTTAAAGTATCATTAGGTCTTTGAATAACACTTGATTCAATTTTATAAGATGATGTATTTATTTCAAGAGGTGAAGCTGTAAGATATAAATTTTGATTATCAGTTATTATTTGTAATAGTTTTGGGTCATTAACTTGTACTATACATATATCCTTTGGTTGCAAATAACAACAATTATTATTGTTATAAGATAGTTTATTACATATGCATATTTTTTCACAGCCATAAGGACAAGTTTTTTCACATTTTTTACACTCCTCACAGCTATTATTTTTTGAGTTATCTTTCATCGTCATTTTATTATCTCCTCCCATATTTTAATTACTATCTTATTTAATATACTTCTACAATATTTTATTCTTTATATGTACCTTTAGTGACATTATTAGATATATTTTTATTTATAAAAAAAGATATAGATAGGTTTTGTAATTAGACCTATCTATATCTTTTTAATAAATTTTTTTAATTATTATATTTTCTAATATATTATCTGCATCTTTGAAATTAAAATTTCCTGTTGAAAAAGTCATTGCATTAGCAGCAGAAATTGATACAGCATATTTTAAGCTATCTATGTTTGAATATCCTCTTTCCATTGCAACAGCAAATGCAGCAACCATAGAATCTCCACAACCTACAGTGTTGACAACATTTATTTTAGGAGGTTTTCCATGATAAACACCATCTCGACAAACTAATAATGCTCCATCCTTTCCAAGAGAAACAACAACTATCTCTATTCCGCTTTCATAAAGTTTTACAGCACTATTAATTACCTCTTCTCTATTATTTATACTAATCCCTAATAAGTTTTCCATTTCTTCGCTATTAGGTTTTATCATGGTTGGCAAAGCTTTTATGCCCTCTTTTAACAAATTGCCTGATGCATCTAAAATGACTTTTTTATTTTTATCTTTTATCATTTTTATTAAAGTCGCATAAATATCAGTAGGTACACCTTGAGGCACACTTCCAGAGATCGTAACAATATTACTACTATCTATTATTTCATCAAAGTCACATATAAATTTATTTATTTCATCTTCACTAATAAAACATCCTTTTTCTAAAAACTCTGTAGATATGTTATTCTCATCTAATATGTTTATACAATTTCTAGTTTCACTTTTCACATGTGTAAAATGATTTTTTATATTATCTTTTTTCAATAATTCTTCAATTAATGCTCCACAATGTCCACCTACAAATCCAGTAGCTAATACTTCTTCTTTACAAAGAGAAATCACTCTGGATACATTTAATCCTTTTCCCCCAGCAGTATTGTTGCATTCTAATACTCTAATAACCTTGCCCGATTCCACACATCCTTTTATTTTGTATGCTTTATCAACAGATACATTTAAAGTTACAGTTATAATCATTTAATTCTCTCCCTTATACTTCTTCACTATCTATTAATATTTTTCCTTTTACCTTATTATCTTTGTACATTTTAAAGGCGCTTGGTATTTCTCTTAAAGGAATCTTTTTATAAATTAACGATTCATCAAATTTTAATTCTCCAGTTTTAAAATAATGAGCAGTTAATTCCCACTCTTTTCCTGGAAATGGAGCACTATAAGACATCCAAGACCCTGTTAAATTAAATTCTTTTCTATTCATTTGCTCCCATTCTTTCACTGAAAAAGTAATTTCTTTAGTAGGAGTTCCTATAAAACATACATTAGCTTTATTAGCTGCTAATTGAAAAGCCATTTTCATTGTTATTGTATTTCCTGCTGTTTCATAAACATAATCAAACCCTCTATTATTTGTCAATTGTAATGCATTTTTCATAAAATTTTCTTCTAAAGTATTTATTCCCTCATCTGCACCCAAAACTTTAGCAAGTTCTAATCTTTCATTATTTATATCAAATACTACAACTTTCTTAGCTCCAAATATTTTAGCCCATTGCATTGTAAATAAACCTATAGTACCTCCACCTAAAATTGCAACCGTTTTTCCACCTTCATAAGGTACTCTTTCTAACCCATGTAGTGCAACTGTAGCTGGCTCAAAAAATGCTCCTTGCTCAAATGTAACTTCATCCTCAAATTTTACTGCATTTATCTCTGGAACAACTACATATTCTGCAAAACTTCCAAATTCCCTAGAACCTATAAAACTATAGTGTTTACAAAGAGCATGATTTCCACTTTGACAATCTTCACACTTCATACAAGGAACTAAAGGAACCCCTGCTACCCTATCTCCAATTTTTAGAGAAGTAACTTCTTCACCAATTTCTTCTATTATACCAGAGAATTCGTGTCCCAACACATTAGGGTAAAAGTGGCACGCATCTGAATTCACCCTCGGTACATCTGATCCACAAATTCCTGTATATTTTACTTTTATTAAAACCTGATTTTTCTTTGGAATAGGTTTATCTATATCTTCAAATCTTATATCTTCTCTACCATGAACTACTCCCGCTTTCATCATAGCCATATACCTTCTTTCTTATGCTTTATCTATTGAACCACACATGTTAATTCTATTTTTTACTAAATCTTTAACATTTTCCATTGCAACTTTTCCATATTTCTTTGGATCTATTGTTTCTGGATTTTCTTTCAATGTCTTTTTTACCCCATCTGTATAAGCAATTCTTAATTCTGTGGCAAAATTTACTTTGCATATGCCTCTATTTATACTTTCTTTTATAGCTTCTTGTGATAATCCAGAAGCTCCATGTAAAACCAAAGGAACATCTACAAGTTCTCTTATTTCGCTTAATCTATCTAAATCTAACTTTGGTATTCCATCATAAACTCCATGAGCTGTTCCTATAGCTACTGCAAGAGAATCTACATTTGTTCTTTGTACAAATTCTTTTGCTTCTTTAGGATCTGTGTATCCTCCACATCCACCATCTAAATCATCTTCTTTTCCGCCTACTTTTCCCAGTTCAGCTTCTACAGGAATAGATGAGGGCTTACATGCATCCACAACTCTCTTTGTTATTTTTATATTTTCTTCAAAAATATTATGAGATCCATCAATCATTATGGATGTATATCCGCCTCTAAGCGCCTGCATCGCTAAATCAAAACTACTTCCATGGTCTAAATGCAGTGCTACTGGAACCCTAGACTTTTTTGCTGCCGAATTTACATTAGATAAGTAATAATCGATACCTGCATATTTAACAGTTGATGGTGTAGTTTGCATAATTACAGGAGAGTTTAATTCTTCTGCAGCTTCTATTACAGCCATAACCATTTCCATGTTTTCCACATTAAATGCACCTACAGCATATTTCCCTTCTTGTGCTTTTTTTAATATTTCTTTTGTTGTAACTAATGGCATTATACTTCCTCCTATTTATTGTAATTAAACTTAAAAGGTATAAAAAAAAATATATGTTATACTAAGCAATAACTAAAATATTAGTTATCACTTAGTAATTATATATTTCATAAGCTTAAGCTATATTTTCTTCTTTTAATGCTCTTGCACGTTCTTTAGATGTTCTAACCGCAAATACTAAACATAATGCGTATATACCACCTATTATTAACATTCCTGGTATATTATCTCTAGTAAATATTTCTGTAAACACATAAGTTATTGGTGCTCCACCTTGGTCTAGTGCCGCTAATTGAGATGCACCATTCATAGAATTTGTAGTTTCTGCTAATTTTGTTACCCAAGGTATAGTTTGGTTTGCTATCCATATTGTGAAATACATTATAAATGAACCTGAAATTATAGTTCTAAATATATTTCCCTTATGTACTGCTACTGCAATTGCTATAAAGAATCCTATAGTTGCTAAATCACCAAAGGGTAAGATAACGTTTCCAGGAACAATAACAGCTATTAATATAGTAAGAGGTATGAATATGAGTCCTGCTGTTACAACTTGTGGATCGCCTAATAATATTGCTGGGTCTAATCCTATATAGAATTCAGAGTTATCATATTTCTTAGATAATATTTCTTTTGCCCTTTCTGATATGGGCATTAATCCTTCCATTATACATTTTACAACTTTAGGCATTAATACCATTACTGCTGACATCTTTACACCTAATTGTAATGAAGCTGAAAAATCATAACCAGCTAAAAATCCTACTAAAGCTCCTAGTATACCACCTATTACTATTGGTTCTCCAAGAACTCCAACCTTTTCTTGTAAAGAATCTGCTGTTATATCTATATCTCTTATTCCTGGAATTTTTTCTATTACACAATCTATTACACAAGCTACGGGTGCTAAGTATGCAGATGTACCATGTGGTACTGTAAGCCCATCTAGTTCAAAATAATCCGTCATTAATGGCGCCCAAATATCGCCCAATTTGTATGCTATAGCTGCATGAACTATTACTCCCAATATACCTATCCAGAAGTTACCTGTTGCCACATATGCTATTGCTCCTGTAAAAGTCATATGCCATATATTCCATATATCTATATTTACAGTCTTTGTCCATTTTAAGGCTAACATTATTATATTTACTGCTATTGCTATTGGTATTGCTACTGTTGCTATGTTAGATGCCCAAGTCATAGGTGATGCTCCAGGCCATCCTATATCAACTACGCTCATTGAAAGACCAAAGTTTTCAGACATTGCTTGCGCAGCAGGTCCAAGTTGAGCATTCATCATATCTACTATAAGTCCAAGACCAACAAATCCAACACCGATCATTAAACCTGATCTAACTGCCTTACCAACTTTAACTCCAACACATATACTTAAAACTGCAATTACAAGTGGAAGCATAACTGATGCCCCAAGACCTATGATATAGTTGATTATATCACCAAATATTCCCATAGTAATTCCTCCTTAGTTTTATATAAATATAATTTTTAGCTTTGTAGTACTTCTAAAATTGCTTTCTCAGTTTTTTCTACCCCAACTCCTGATATGAAAGGCATTCCTGTTATTAAAGGTATACCATAATCTCTTTTTACTTTAGATGTTGTAACTATTAAACTTGCACCACTTAAGTTTGATTCTATTTCAGATATTCTAACTTGTGCTATTTCTATATCTATTCCATTTTTCTTTCCTAATTCCACTATTTTATTTGCTGCTATTGTTGATGTTGCAACAGCTCCACCACATGCTACTATAACTTTCTTTTTCATAATTATTCATTCTCCTTGTTTTTTATTATTTCTATTACATCTTCTTTATCTTTTGCACTTGATAATTGGAATAAAACATTTTTATCTTGTAAAATTCCTAATATATTCTGTAATGTTGATAAATGTTTTTGAGGATCATCAACAGCTAACATTACTACAACTTTTGTATATACTTCTTCATCATCAGTTCCCATTTGTATAAATTTAACAGGTTCTTTTAATGTAGCTATACCAATTCCTGCCTCATTAACATGTGACACATCTGTGTGAGGTATTGCTATTCCAAATCCATCAACATCTATTCCTGTTGGGAATTCTAATTCACGGCTTATAAGAGCATTTATGTAACTTTCCTTACATAAACCTTCTTTTATAAATCTACTTCCCATTTCTTCCATTATTTCTGAGCTATCCTTAACCTCTAGCTTTGGAAATATTAAATTTTCTTTTAGTTGTTCCCAAACCAACCTTCTCACCTCCCTAGATGCTATATTCATATCTTCTTATAATTTCAGATAATTCATATTCAGTTTTAGCATTTTCCATTGCTTCTTTAAATTTATCTTGACCTAACATGTTTACTAAATTGAAAAAGGCTTTTAAGTGTGTATTATGGTCTATTGCGCTTAAGCAACAAACAAACTTCACTTCTTCTTCTCCTTCTTCGCCATCACCAAACATTATAGGATTTTTTAACCTAATTAAGTTCATTCCAACTTTTTTTGTTCCAGAGTCTATACCTTCATGAGGCATGGCAAATCCTTCTGATATTACTACATAAGGGCCATTTTCTTCTATATTTGCAATCATGCTATCTATGTATCGTTCTTCTATATAACCATCATCTAGCAATTTTTTTGCTGAAATTTTAATTGCATCTCTCCAATTATCACACTCCACATCTAATTTAATATTAGAACTTGGCAATAGATGATGAAGGTATGGTTTTGTATAATCCAATTCTTCATGGCTTCCATCATCAAAATAATCTAATATTGCATCTGTAACTTTTTCAGTTAATTCTACGGGTATTTTATCTTCAAATTCCATAAAAACTGATTTTAATTTATTCAAAAGCCCCTTTGCAGTTACTTCTTTTTTCTCAATTCTTGGTGGAATGTTTCTAGCATTTCTAATTTCATCAATTTTACTTCCTAATCTTATGTAATCTTCATCTGTAAAAAGTGGAGATACTATCACATAATCACTTTTTATATTTTCTAATGGCACAGTTGATATTACTAAGTCAGCATTTCTATTATTTATGTTTTTTTCATCATGAGATGATACTATGTCAACTATTTGGAAGTTATAATGCGTCTTTAACTTAGCTAAAAGCAACTGTGAGGTTCCTATACCTCCGTTACATACTAAAATAATGTGGAAAGCTATTTCTTGATTTTTCTTTCTTTCTATAGCTGCACAAATATGAATCGTTATATAAGCAAGCTCTATATCGCATATTTTTCTTTGTGCATATTTTTCAATAATATCTATATGTTTTCTAGCTGCCATAATGACATTAGGATTTTTTATTACCACCGCATCTATAAATTCATTAGGTTGTAAATTATTATTTTTTGCTCTAAATATGGATTCTAAATGATTAGATAAATTTTGATAAAAATCATAATCATCATTTAAGTTCATTTTTAACTCATGTGATACGCCTTCTATAAATTGTCTTGTTAAAAGCTGAATTTTCACCATACTTTCATTTTCATTGTCCTTTTTTAAATATCTAAGTCCATTTAATACTCTACTTAAAAACATTTCCTCATCTACTGTTGTCATAATATTGCAATATTGAGAAATATATTTGAATATATCTTGGGACATCAGAAGCTTTGTTTTGCAAGTAATATTTTGCTTTTCTATTAATTCACCTTTTTTAAGCCTTAATATGGCTATAGTCAAATAAGACTTTAATTTTAAGTAAGATGAGTCAGTAAGATATTTTTCATGTGCATGTTCCTGCTCATTAATAATCCTATGTATTTTATCCATATCACTTTTTAACAATAGGTTTTCACTATTTATAGATGAGATTAAGTTTTTATTATCTTGATCTGATAAAATAATATTTAATAAAAAGCTTCTTTTATCACTTTCCAATCCATCAAGTCTTAAACCTTTATTGGCATGAGATATGACAGTTAGATTACCAGACTTTAAATATTCCTTAACCCTTCCTAAGTCATTTATTATGGTTGCTCTACTTACATAAAGGGTATCTGCAATTTTCGAAAGTGTAATATATTCTGAAGACTCTATAAGTATAATAGCAATCATTATTTTTCTTTCTTCCTTTGATAACTTATATGTATAAAAATCTCTATCAGAAATTAATTCATATGCATCTTTAATGTCATCTTTTTTTTCAATCTTACCATTACTACATAAAGATAAAAGTGAAATATTATTTTCTTTAAGAAAATCATTAATATCATTTAAATCATTTCTTATCGTCCTTTGGGATACACTAAAGTTTTCTGCCAAAGATGATATTGTTATGTCATTTCTATCTATAATTTCCAATAGTATTTCTTTTGTTCTCTTCTTCATTTTTCTCCCCCCAATTGCTATGATTAAATTCTATCAGCATTATTAAATATAAAACAGTCAAATGTCTTTCACTGTTTATTGCAAAAAAATATAACAGTATAAATCCCTTCAAAAAAGCTTGAAAAGATTTATACTATACATTCTATTGTAAAGTAATGTATAATTTTTATTAAGATTAAAATTGCCAAAATACTGTTTAAAAGGAGTAATCTATGTATAAATTAATAATTTTTGATATTGATGGCACATTATTAGATACGGAATCTGCTGTATTAAAAGGACTACAAAAATGTTTAAAAGAACATCATGATATTAAAGTAAACTTAGAAGAGTTAGAATTTGCTATTGGTATGCCTGGAGATGAAGTCTTTTCAAATTTCGGTATTAGAGATAATGGATTTAGTTATAGTAAGTGGGTTAAGTACATTGATGATTACAAAGAAGATATAAAATTGTTCGATGAAATTAAAGATACTTTAGAATACTTAAGAAAAAATAATGTTATTCTTGCCATTGCCACTTCTAAAACTAGATTTGAATATGATACAACAGTTAAGCATTTCAATATTAACCATTATTTTGATTATGTAGTTTGTATAGATGAAGTTGAACATCCAAAACCAAGTGCAGATCCACTTTTAAAAATTATTCAACAATCAAAAATTTCAGCTAAAGACGCATTATTTATAGGTGACACTTATTATGATATAGAGTGTGCTAGAAATGCACAAATGGATTTTGGTTTAGCATTATGGGGAGCTCATGAAAAATGTAAATCTATGTGTGGTATTCATTTTTCAACGCCAAAAGAATTATGCAAAACTAATATATTAGACTCTATAAATGTTTAAATTATAAATTATCAGTAGCTAAAAAGCTGGACATATTTGTTATATGTCCAGCTTTTTTAATTAATTCTTTGTATATTAATTTATTATTTATATCTTTTTTCTACAAAGTTTATTATCATTCTTGTTGCCTCATCTATACCTATAAAACTAGTATCTAAACATAAATGATAGTTCTTTGCATCTCCCCAGTAAGAGTCTGTATAGTATTTATAATAAGATGCTCTTTCTTTATCTATTTTTTTAACAACAGAAGCACTTATTTCTTCCTTTACATTATGTTCAATTATAGCTCTTCTTCTTCTAAATTCAAATTCTCCATGAATAAATATATTAAATACATTATCAAAATCTTTTAATGCATAATTTGATGCTCTTCCTACAAATATGCAAGATTTTTCACTAGCAAGTTTTTGTATCAAATTAAATTGTTTTAAAAATAATTGGTGGTTAATAGGTAAATTATTTGAACCATAGTCATATCCAAAGTAACTCAACACTTTTAATGGTTTTTCATCGTACTTCTCAAAATATTCCTTACAGTATCCACTTTCTTTTGCAACAATAGTTAGTAATTCTTTATCATAGCATGGTATATTAAAATACGCTGCTAATCTTCTTCCTATTTCTCCACCACCACTACCATATTCTCTACCAATAGTAATTACAAATTTATCTTTCATAAGTCTCCCCCATTTAAATAAATGTTAAAGTAATAAATAATATCTTCTATATAACATCTAGTATAGATGATAAATTATTTACTATCTTAATATTATTATATTCTTTAAAGTCGTTTTGTGATGTAGTTCCAGTAGTAACTCCAACAAAATCTATTTGTCCATTTTCTGCTGCCTTAGCATCTATATAACTATCTCCAACATATAATACATCTTCTTTTTTACAGTTAAAGTATTCTAATGCTTTCATTAATCCTTCTGGATTTGGTTTATGAGTTGTCACATTTTCATAACCTATTATATAATCAACGTATTTTCTACAATCTAAGTGTTCTAATATTTTATCTATTCTAGCTCCCATTCTACTAGATACTATCCCCACCTTTATTCCATTTTTCTTAAGGGTTTGTAGTGTTTCAACAGTATCCTCAAATAAAACAGTATTTTGAATTGTAATCTCATCTGATTTAACTCTATAAATTGATACAAGTTCTTGAACCTTTTCTTCATCCTTTATTCCTGTTAGTTCTGGAAAGGCATTATCCAATGTCATACCTATAGTTTTAATAGCTTTTTCTCTATCAAAGCCATCTATATTCATTGTTTCAAAAGTATGCCTAAAACATTCTACTATGGGCTTTGTTGTATCTGCTAAAGTGTAATCAAAATCAAATAAGCATAATTTATATTTCATATTTGTCCCCCCTAAATTTGTCATTTATTATTAATAATATCATAAATACAAAGTTATTTCTTCACATAATTAAAGAGGGCTCACACCCCCCTTAATCATTTTCATGCTCTTTCCAATAGTTATCCCTCTTAGCACAATAATATTTATACATTTTTTCATCTCCTAATTCTTCATAGCAACATGCAATATCAAAAAAGAAAAATGGATTATCTCCATATAATTTTGTGATTTTCTTTAAAGTCTTAATTGCATCTTCATACTTTTTAGCTTCTATCTGACTTTGTGATTTAAGATATTGTATATATTGATCTTCTTTAATCTCCGCTTCCATATCTTCAGCAATTTCAAAATATTTGATTGCTTCCTCATGTTCATTTATTTCTGCTAGTATATCCGCTTTCAATAAGTAACTATCTGGAAATATTGGTATAAAATCAATAAGCTCATTTGATATTAATAAAGCTTTTTTGTAATTTTTTTTCTTTTTATATTCTTCGCACATAGTATATAAAACATCATACTTATCTTCTAAATAATCAAAATCCTTTATGGATGAAATCATTTCAAAGGCTTCGTCTACTCTATCTATTCTTTTTTGTGCAAGGAACAAAACTGAATCATCTATACTTAATTCATCATAATATTTTTTCATCAAATTGAAATAAGATTCCTTGACTTCCTCTTCAGAAAAATCTTCTTTTACATTAAGCTCTCTAAAAATATTTTTCATCTTGACCTCCCCTGCATAGCAACTAATTTTCTTATTTTAATTATAGTACTTAATTACTAATTACAATCCATAAATTACAAATATTTTTATCTATTAAATATATTTATAAAACTATGAACCAATATACAAGAGTATGAGTTTTTTATTCTATATCTAAAAAATCCTATAAAGAATCCATAACTTAACATTAGTGAACATTTAATTAGAATCATTAATGTCATATGATTAAATCCACTTGTCATAATAATTGTATCTATATAACCAATATGATAGATAGAAAATAGAACTGTAGTTAAAAAATAGACTCTTACTTCATCCTCATTTTCTTGTTTCAAAACATTCCATATGTAAGATCTAAATAGAAGTTCTTCATATATAGGTGTCATTATGGTAGTATAAAGTAATGGTAAAATACTTTCTATTGATGTTTTTGTCAAAAAAGAAGGAGATGTAAAAATTAAACCTAATACAGCTCCAGTTACAATAAAGTAATAAATTTTTGATTCTTTATTTTTCATATAAGAAAAAATATCTAGAGAAATTTTTTCTTTTTTTGATTTATATATTACAAATAACGTAAGTAAAAACATTACAATCATAGATATTAATACATCATTAAATTTGCTATAAGATAAAAATAAAAATGCACTTTGCTTTAGTGCTATTCTACTTATCTGTAATCCAATTAGTAAAGCTACAATTTTTATCATTGTGTAAGAATTTTCATTATTGTTTAATTCACTACTATTATTCATTTTATACTCCTTTGTATTAATATAAATAATCACTCACTTTAAGTTTATTATTGTTTTAAATAATAATTACATATATTCTTCTGTTTTAATTAAATTGTGTTTATTTTTAGTAAAATAATGTATAAAATTATATATTAAAGGGGGATAGATTTAATGAAAAAATTATTTCTTAATGTATTAACATTCATATGTATAGTAGTAATTTGTATATCTGGTTATAAGATTTATACTACCTTAAAAGATTATAAAAAAGCTGATGACGTTTATTCTCAACTTAGAAATACAAAAGAAAATTCGAAAGATATGAATGAAGCTGCAAAGAATTTATCATCCATAAATTCAGATTATGAACTTTGGATTAGTGTGGAGGGTACAAATATTGATTATCCTGTTGTTCAAGGAAGTGACAATGATTTTTATCTAAACCATGATTTTAATAAAAATTACTTACCTGCAGGATCTATATTTCTAGACTATAGAAATAATCTTGAAACAGATTCTAACTCTGTTATTTATGGCCACCATATGAGAAATTCTACTATGTTTGGTCAGATGGAAAAATTTAAAGATGAAGATTTTTTTAAAAATAATAAAATTATAACTCTTAAAACACCACATACTACATATACCTATGAAATATTTGCCATAGGCGTTTATGATGCTAATTTTGGATATAATAATGTGAAATTTAATAATAAACAAGATTTTAATAACTTTATAAATAAAATCTTAGGTAAATCTATGTATAACAGGAATATTGCTACTTCAAAAGATCAAATATTAACTTTGTCAACATGTAGTTATGAGTACGACAATGCTAGAATAGCTATTTTTGCTGTAAAAAGATAAATATATAATTAAAGAGTTATAGAAAATGCTATAACTCTTTAGTATAATAGTATTATAATTTAAGTTCTAAATTAACTATATTAAGAACTTCTTCTCTAAAAGTATCTAAACTTATCCTATCTATAAAATCTCCTAGTTTTTCACCTGGTTTTGCTGTGTCTTTATAATAAAAAAGTATAGTTTTTACTAAATTAAAAGCATCCTTTTCTGACAACCCTTTAATAAGTATGTCTGCGCTTCTTGGATAATACCCTGCACTACCACCAACAGTAATATAAAAAGTACTATCTAAGTCAACAATTACTCCTATATCTTTAGAGTATACACTTGTACATGCATTTTTACATCCTGCCACACCTATTTTAGTTCTGCATGGAAGTTCCATGCCATGAAATTTCCTGCTAATTTTCATGCCTATCCCAATAGTCGGATATTTGGAACGCTTACAATAGTTTGATGGACACATTTCCACATTTTTAAGTGAATTTTGTACTTTTACAGCTGGTTCCATTCCTAGTTCTTCCCATATTGCCGGTAAGTCCTCTTGTTTTAAATTTGTAATTAAAATTCTTTGACCAGAAGTTATTTTTAAAACGCCCTTATATTTTTTAGCTACTTCTCCTATTTTTATTAAATTATCTGGAAGAATAAATCCACCTGGAATATGTGGTGTTATGGCATAAGTTCGTTTTCCATTTTTTATCTTTTGTAAATTTCCATATACACTCATTTACATGTATCTCCTTTGTCTAAGTTATTTAATATTTTTAGTATACAACAATACCATTTATTTTATCTACTTTTTACTTAACTTCAATATAATAACTTACTTCAAAGCTCTCACCAGCATTTAATTTATTAATATATTTTTTATTTTTATATATTTCGTTACAATCAACACTATCTGCCAATCCATACCAAGGTTCTATTGAAATAAATGGTGCTGTACTATTGCTATCTTTATAATATGGCGTCCATATTCCTACTAATGGAAAGTCTTTAAAGTTTACATTAATATAGCATTCTTCTTTTGTAGACTTTAGTGAAATCTCATCTATATTAGTATAAATGATTGCATCATTTTTAAATACGCCAGGGTTTAGTTTCAGTGTAGATGGAGAGTTCACTTCATCTATTTCACTATAATAAGGGCCTTCTAAATTAATTTTTTGCACATTTTTTCTACACTTAAATTCAATATAGTACTCCCATAAGTTTTCTGGTGATGAAATACTAAATGCTGGATGAGCTCCTATGGAAAAGTATATATCTTGTAAATCAATATTTTGTACATTCCAAGTAATCTTAACTTTTTCTTCTACTATTGTATATGAGATGAAGAGATTAAAATTATATGGGTATATTTTTATTGTTTTTTCATTAGATGTTAACTTGTAGGTTATAGTATTTTCATCCTTATTTATTAAATCAAAATCCATATCTCTAGCAAATCCATGTTGATTTATATTATATATTTCACCTTCTATTAAAGTTTTATCTTCTTTTAATTTTCCCACAATAGGAAATAATACAGGAGACTGTCTCCTCCAATATTTTTTATCTCCATTCCATAAAATTTCTTTCTTATATTTCTTAGAATATATTCTTGTTAATTCTGCTCCACTACTTTTAGTCTCTATTATTAAATTATTATTTTCTAAAATCTGCATATATCCTCCAAATTTATAATTTTTTAATATGTAAAAAGCTATCTTATACAAGATAGCTTTTTTCTATTATTTAAGTTAATTATTTACTAAAAGTTTTTTCTACATAAGCTTTTATTTCTTCTGAAGTTCCAAGAGATAATACTTCCTCTGAGAATTTTTTCATATCTTCAAAGCTTACTGAATTTATTAATTTTCTAGCAGGCAATATTGATATTGGACTCATTGAAAATTCATCTAATCCAAATCCAAGTAATATTGGTATCATTAATTGGTCTCCTGCAGACTCTCCACACATTCCAGCCCATTTACCTTCTTTGTGTGCATTATCTATAACCATTTTTATAAGTCTAAGTACAGCCGGATTAAATTGGTTGTATAAGTAACTTATTTTTTGGTTCATTCTATCAACTGCACAAGTATATTGTATTAAGTCATTAGTTCCTATTGAGAAGAAATCAACATGCTTAGCAAGTACATCTGATATTACTGCGGCAGATGGAACTTCTATCATCATACCAACTTCTACTTCTTCAGAATAAGCTATTTGCTCAGCTTTTAACTGTGATTTAACTGCTTCACAAACTTCTTTAGCTTGTAATAATTCTTCTAATGATGATATCATTGGGAACATTATTCTTAATTTTCCATGTACACTTGCTCTATATAAAGCTCTAAGTTGAGTTACAAATATTTCTTTTCTATCTAGGCAAAGTCTAATGGCTCTATATCCTAAGAATGGATTCATTTCTTCGTCCATTGGAAGGTAGTCTAATTTCTTATCTCCACCTATATCTAATGTTCTTATAACTATTGGCTTTCCGTCCATTCCTTCAAGCACTGCTTTGTACGCATTGTATTGCTCTTCTTCACTTGGGAAATCACTTCTGTCCATATATAAGAATTCTGTTCTATAAAGTCCTACACCTTCAGCATCATTTTTTATAAGACCTTCTACGTCACCTGGAGTACCTATGTTACCTGCAAGTTCCACATGTCTTCCATCAGTAGTTATTGAAGCCTTACCTTTTAATAATTCTAATGCTTTTTTGTATTCTTCAAAATCAGCTTTTAATTTTGTATATTCAGCTATAGTTTCTTCATCTGGATTTATTATTACTTCACCAGTATCTCCATTAAATGCTACAAAATCACCATCTTTTATTTCTTTAGTAGCATCGCTTAAACCAACTATAGCAGCTATTTCTAAAGTTCTAGACATTATAGCAGTATGAGAAGTTCTTCCACCTATATCTGTTAAGAATCCTAAAACTTTTTTCTTATCCATTGTTGCTGTATCAGATGGTGTTAAATCATGAGCAACTAATACTACTTCTTCAGCTAAGTCCGCTAAGTCTACAACTTTTACACCTAATATGTGTCTAAGAACTCTATTTGTTACGTCTTTTATATCAGCTGCTCTTTCTCTCATATATTCATTGTCCATAGATTCAAACATACCTACGAACATTTCTTTTATTTCATTTAATGCAAAGTCTGCATTAACTTTTTCATCATTTATTTTACTAACAGCAGATTCAACTAATTCTGGATCTTCTAACACTAATAAATGTGCTTCAAATATTTCAGCTTCGTGCTCACCAAGTTCTGCTAAAGCCTTTTCCTTTACTTTTGTTAATTCCTCTTTTGAAACTTCAACAGCAGTTCTTAATTTCGCTACTTCTGATTCACAATCAGTTATTGATTTTCTTTCTATTACTAACTGCGTATCTTCAACTACTAACGCTTTCCCCAAAACAATACCTGGAGATGCTCCTATACCCTTTAACATGTTGCTTTTCCTCCTAAAGATATTATTACATTAAAACCTGGGTAGTTTATACCCAGGTTTTAATTGGATTATTCACCAAATCCAGACTCTACTAATTCAACTAATGCATTAACTGCTGCTTCTTCATCTGCACCAGCTGCACATATAGTTACTTCTTCACCTTTTCCAAGGCCTAAACTCATTATTCCCATTATTGATTTAGCGTTTACTACTTTACCTTTGCATTTTACTTCAACTGTTGAAGTAAATTCTGATGCTTTTTTTACAAACATACCAGCTGGTCTTGCATGTAAACCTGTTTCATTTTTGATTACTACTACCTTTTCCATTTTACAACCTCCAGGCAAATTAAAAAATTTAATTAAATAATTAGCTTATTTTTGTTTATTAAAATCATAAATAATCAAATTAGTGATTATTTTCGCTAATTTACTAGTTGAGTGATTGACAAGTAGCTTGTCGCCATTCATTTGTTTATTACAAATTTGGATGACTTTATTAAAATCATAAAGTTCAACCCTATTTATATTATTTTCCTCAAGCTTTCTTTCATATATACTGTAAAAAATATCTTTGTAAGAAGAGTTTTTGTCAATATTTAAAACTTCTATAATTTTAGGTATAACATTTTCCATTAGTGTTCTACGATTTATATCTTTTTTTATATTTAATAAATAGCATAAATCATTTATAGTGTCTTTACTCAAATTACATATTTTATTAAAACAATAATCCTCATTATATTTACAGTCAAGATTGAAGAAATAATTAACACCATCATATCTTTTATAAGCTTTCATAGTATCTAGATATCCAAGCTTTATATTCGACTCAATATGATCCTTATCTTTATTAAGAGAACCTCCCAAACATTGAGACGGCACTATAACTTTTAAATTCAAATCTTGATATCGGTTTATTATCATTTTACCAAGAAAGTCATCCACTAATCTAATTACTACTATATCATCATATCCTTTTTGTGCCAACATATTAATTGGTATATTGTCTGAAAACATTCCATCTAGATAAAGTTTGTCATCTAGCTTGTCCAATTGAAATATTGGTAATGATGAGCTAGCTATTAAATAATCTATCAACCTTCCTTCTGGTATATCCTCTGTATATAGAAGTTTTGGAAATATCTTTCCATCCCAATATGCTGTAGTTATACCAAAATCAATTTTAGATTTTCTAATTTTCTCTTCATCAATTTTTTCTTCTAGTAATTTTCTAAGTGGGCTTATATCTATTCCTTGATTTTTTCTAGCTTTATTCATTAGTTCAACCACATCGTGTAAGCTCTTTACCCTCATTTCAAGGTTTTTATATCTTTCATATGTGTCTTCATCTATATTCATAAAACTTTTATAATCATAATTTACCCAAATATCTTCCATGGCATCGAAATCTCCCTGAACAATAAGCGCTCCGTTTAATGCTCCTATGGAAGTTCCTGCTATACCAGTAAATTGCATTCCTAAATCTGTTAAGGCTCTATATGCACCTATTTGATAAGCGCCTTTTGTTCCCCCACCTTCTAATACAAGACCTTTTTTCATTTTATCACCTAACTTTTCATGGAGAATATATATAATATAATACATTCTCCATATTTTTTCCATGTTATTTTATAGCCCCTTTAGTGTTTACAACTTTTACTGACTTTAAAAATAATTTCTTTTCAATCGGTTTTAGTGATAAGTTGTTCATTATATAATTTTCTTCATCAACAAGATAAATTTTTTTATATCCCGTTTTTAAAAAAGCCATACATACTGTTCTTATATCATCCTCATTTTCGCATTCGAAAAAAGATGGAGAAACTACTAGTTTATACGATGATGATTTTTTATTTTTCATAGTTTGCTTATAAGTATTTAAAAAATTATTTGCTTCTCTTTTACTTATAAAGCCACTTACATCAATATAAACTTTCTTTTCTTCTTCATTTATATTTATATCTATCACTTATCTCACCTCCAAATAATTCATTATTTTATTATATGAATTGTTTAGAGTAAACTTGCTATAAGTTAAGTGATTTATTAATTAATTCGTTAACTTTATTTTGCAGGAAATGGCTTTCATTTTCAAGGTAATTAATTTCCTTATTAATGGCATTTTTTTTATCTTGCAACTTTTTATTATTTTTAATCGATTCAACTTCTTTTTTTATTGAAATTATTTTTTTACTAAGAGCCTCTATTTCACTATAATTTTCATCTTTAAATATTTTTAATTTCATTACTTTATTTGGATAATAATCATATATTTTATTTCCCATACCTTTTCCTATCATTTTAAAATATCTATCATATGCCTCACTGTTTAATATTCCCACTATATACTCATAGGAAAATATGTTTTCATATTCTTCTTTAATATAAAATGAGTATACGTCTGCACTACTAAAATTATCATTATCATCTATGGCAAACTTGTTATTAGAACTTTTGTATGGATACATAATTTTTTTTCTTTCAAACAAACTTTTTTCTCTTCCCCATTGAAGCTCATACCATTTTCTAACTTTCTTAATACATTCCCTTCTGCCTTCCAATTTTTCCTTATAAGGTTTAAAACAATTTTCTTCTACATAAGAATAGCTTTGAATTTCATCAATATCATTTGAATAAATTAATTTTTGATTACTTTGTTCTATTATATATTGATTTACATTTCTATTTTTTATCCATGACTTTAAAAGCTTTTTGTCAATATGTTCTATTCTTTCATCTTCAATATTTAATATAAAGGCTTTATCACAACCAGTAATTATACCTTGAAAACTTATACAAATATCTTCTAAATTATATTTGCTTTTTTGAACTATTTTATCATAAAGTATTTTATCTTCATAATTAAGTATTATCCAATTATTCCTTAAATCCACTTGATTAATACTTATTTTTTCACATTTTTCACTATTTAATAATATTTTTAAGTCTTTTATATTTTCAACATTTGTATTATCTCTTATTTTGTATGTAGCTAATATATTATAATTGGTTTTTTTCTCCAAAATTGCTATAAGAGGTGCTATTCCTAAGTTTTTAAATATATTAACATTTTTTAAATCTATAATCTTTTTTATGTCACAATTACTCATAAGATAGTCTCTAAGAAGTTTACCAGATGGGCTTTCTAAAAAGTATCTCGGTGTAATAAGCCCTATTTTACCTTCATCACTTATTAGATCTAAAGCCTTTTTATAAAAACAAAAATATATATCAGCTTTATCTTTATAAACATCTTTATATTCACTTAATAAAAATTTTTTATATTCCTTATCTAGCATCTTATGTCCAATATATGGTGGATTTCCTATAATGTAATCAAATTTCATATTATAATTCTTTTTTAGAGCATCTCCACAATTTATGTTGTTTATTGTTGATTGATTTTCTTCATTGTAATTATATGATTTCTTTTTATTTAATGTTTCTTTTAAAATATTTATGGCATCTTTATCTATATCTACTCCATAAATACATTTATTTATAATATGGTCGCTTACATTATTGATATAGTTTCCACCGTACGCTTCATTTATTTCATCTATGTTATTTTTTATTAATTTATATATCATATTATATGCTTCTATTAAAAAGTTCCCACATCCACAAGATAAATCTAAAATCTTAGGCTCTGGATTTTTAATTATATTATGGTTTTTAAATACTTCTTGTAATATATAGTTAACAATTATTTTGGGTGTATAATAAATACCCTTAACTTTTTTGTCATATAAAGACAAACTTTCTTCATATGACTTTGCCATTTCATAGTTATCTATTTGTCTTCCCCCCTTACAATCTTTATCCCCTATGTTGAAATTATAGCATATTTGTTTTTTGTATAAATATGCAAATTATAAAGCCTTAATAATTTTTAAAACCGCCTCTTTAAAGAGGCGGCTTTAATTATCTCAATACTCTTCTTCCATTAACGAAAACTTTTGAATAATAATCGCTATCTAATTGCGAAATTACTACTTTCCCCTGACTAGAAGATGCATGTATAAATTGATTATTTCCCAAATAAATTCCTGCATGAGAAATAACATTATCCATAGCTCCTACAGTATCAAAAAATACTAAGTCCCCAGGTTGTAAATCTTTTTTGTTAATATATGTTCCATATACTCCCTGCTCTTTTGATGAACGCGGTAAAGATATTTTTGCTACGTTTTTGTATACATACCAAGTGAATCCAGAACAATCAAAAGTATTATGACCTTCATCTGCCCAAACATACTTTTTACCAAGTAAAGTTTTAGCATATTCAACTATCTTCTCTGAATTTACTGAAATTATTATTTCATTAATATCTGATATTTTATTACTTAAATAACTACTTGCCACATATCCTTCTTTTGCATTATATTTTATTTTTGACCATCCTTCTGATGTTGATATTACTTCTACTTCACTTCCCTTGAATATTGTTCCTATAATAGAAGATTTTGTTGAAGACCCACTTCTAAAATTTAATACACTTACATTTACATACTTTTTAACCTTTTCTACTACTTGTACTGTTTTGTCACTTAAATACTTGCTCGATACAAATCCAAGAACACCTTTACATCTAACTAAAGTCCATCCATCTGACTGTGGCACTACTTCCACCTGAGTATTTTTATGAAGGGATTGTATTATTTCATAATTAGTTGAAGGACCTTTTCTAAAATTCAAATTCTCCACATTAACTATTTTCATTTTATTATTTATACTTAGACTCATGTTTTATCTTATAATTTAATATTATAAGATTATCAACTCCTATTAATAATTTTAATAGAAAAAACTCTATTATTGTAAATATATGCATACTTATAATAATTTGTGTTTGTTTAAATATAATAAAAAATTAATTAAAAAACACCTCTAAAAATAGAGGTGTTTTTTAATTTATAATACTCTCCTAGCATTTACAAATGCTCCGTTATAATAAGAACTCATTTGAGAAATTACAACTTTTCCTTTACTTGATGACGCATGTATAAATTCATTATTTCCTAAATATATTCCAACATGGCTAACATTACCATTATTTGATCCACTTGTATCAAAAAATATTAAGTCTCCAGCTTTTAAATTACTTTTACTTACATAAGTTCCATATTTGCTTTGATCCTTTGAAACTCTTGGTAAACTTATATTTGATGCATTTTTAAATACATAGTAAGTAAACCCTGAACAGTCAAAGCTACTAGGTCCTTGAGCTCCCCATACATAAGGCTTTCCAAGTAAAGTTTTAGCTACTGATATAACTTTACTTGCTGATGAAGATGTTGAATTAGAATCATTAGGAGCATTGCTACTTAAATATTCACTTGATACATATCCTGTTTTATTATTATATTTTATTTTTGACCATCCATTTGATGCTGATATTACTCCTATCTTAGTTCCACTTGATAATGTTCCTATTACTGAATAACTTGTTGATGGTCCACTTCTAACATTTAATGTTGAAGTATTTACATATTTTGTTGTTGTATTACTTGATTCAGGAGCACTACTACTCAAATACTGACTTGATACATATCCTGTTTTACCATCATATTTTATTTTTGACCATCCATTTGATGTTGATATTACTCCTATCTTAGTTCCACTTGATAATGTTCCTATTACTGAGTAACTTTTTGATGGTCCACTTCTAACATTTAATGTCGAGGTATTTACATATTTTGTTGTTGTATTGCTTGATTCAGGAGTACTACTACTTAAGTATTTACTTGATACATATCCTGTCTTACCATCATATTTTATTTTTGACCATCCATTTGATGTTGATATTACTTCTACCTTAGTACCACTTGATAATTTTCCTATTACTGAGTAACTTGTTGATGGTCCACTTCTAAAGTTCAGTGATGTAGTATTTACGTATTTTGTTGTACTCGACGAATATTCTCCAACGTATTCCCCATAAACATATCCTATTTTATTAGAATACTTAACTTTTATCCAGGAACCGCTTTCACCTAAATATTCTACTTTATCACCTTTATTAAACTTTCCAATTGATGAATAACTTGTTGATGGCCCACTTCTAAAGTTTACTGCATCTGCTGTTATAACTCTATTCTCAGTATCTGCAAATGCTGTAGTCATTCCTGTATGTAACATAATTGATGATGCTACTAATCCTGTTAAAACGTATTTTTTTTCAATACTCATAAATATATTATAACCTTTATCTAGTTATAATTTACTCAACTCCTCTCACAGTGCTATTTCTATATTGTCAATTTTTAAAGATAACTTTCTTAATAATTTTAAATATTATAATTAGTATTATTACAAAAACGTAAGGTTTTGTCCATAAGTTTAAATGTTTTTACATTATTTACATGAGTAATTAACTAATTTTTGGATATAATAATAGGCTAACTATAATTTAGTTAACCTATTATTATATAAATATATTATTGCTTACCCGTACTTCCAATTCCGCCTCTATCTTCTGCCTGAAGCTTTTCAACTTCATCAAAAACTATCTTTGGTTGATTTTCTTGTATTCTAAATTGGCATATTCTATCGTTTATTTCTATTACTGTATCTCTAAGAGCAAATGCTGGCATAAACCACCAATCATTAGAGCCACAATATGTGTTATCTACGATTCCACAATGATTAGTTTGAATTATTCCAAAGTTTTTAAAAGTACTACTTCTTGGCACTATATGAGCTTCATAACCTTTAGGCAACTCCATAGCTACTCCTAAATGAATTAATTTAAACTCTCCTGCTTTTAATTCGACTTTTTCAGCAGCTCTTAAATCTATCCAGTCAGACTTTCCATCTATGTATTCTAATCTTTTTATTTCATCATTAAGATATTGAATTTTTATATTTTTCATGCTGTTATCTCCTTTTAAACTTGTTATTTTTCATCTTATTTAAAACACTTTTATATTTTACTACAATATACAATATTATGTAAGAGTATAAGAATTTAATTTCCAAATACTTGAGTAGTTCCAATATATATGGTAATATTGTAATGTTCAAAAGGAGGTATGAAATGAAACTTATTTTAGCAGAAAAACCATCTGTTGCTAAGACTATTGCATCCTTTTTAGGTGCAAAAACTAGGCACAATGGATATTTTGAAGGAAATGAATATATTGTCACTTATGCAGTTGGACATTTAGTATCTCTATATGATATGAAAGATTATGATAAAGATAAGTATTCTGGATCATGGAAGATGGATAATTTTCCATTTATCCCTCAAGATAGATTTAAATTTAAAGTTGAAGCTTCTAAAAAAGATCAATTTAATGTAATTAAAACCTTGTTAAATAGAAATGATGTTGAATATATAATAAATGCAACAGATAATGATAGAGAAGGTGAGCTAATATCTTTTTTAATTTTTCTTATGGCAAAAAATAAGAAGCCTGTAAAAAGAATATTAGTTAATGAGTGGACTCCTCAAGATATCACAAAAGGTCTTCAAAATCTTAAGGACGATGAAGAAATGAGAAATCTACAAGCTGCTGGTTATACAAGACTAATCACAGACTGGCTAATAGGTATAAACTTTACTTCCATAGCCACTCTTAAATATGGAAATGGTAAATTACTAAATATAGGACGTGTTATACTTCCTACGGTAAAACTAGTTTACGATAGAGACATGGAAATTAGAAACTTTATTCCAAAAACTTATTATGAAATAGAAGGAAGTTTTAGATGTGAAAATGGTGAATATAAAGGTAAGTTAGTTAAAAATAAAAATAGTAAATTTGATACACCTGAAGAAGCTAAGGCAATAATAGATAGTATTATTTCTAAAGAAGGTATTATAACAGATAAAAAAGTTACCACTTCTAAAGAATATGCTCCTAAATTATTTTCTCTGACTTCACTTCAAGGTTTTATAACTTCTAAGTATAGTCACTTTACATCAGATAAAGTTCTTAGCGTTTGTCAGTCTTTATATGAAGGTAAAGGAAAAGGTGGATATATTACTTATCCAAGAACAGATTCTATTTATCTTGAAGAGAGTTTAGTGGATAAGACTGCTCAGACTTTAGAAAAATTAAAAAAAGGTCTACCTTATGAAGCTAAAATTAAATTTACAAAAACAAAAAGAGTCTTTGACTCTTCAAAAGTTGATAGCCATAGTGCCATCACACCGACTTACATAATTCCTACAAATCTAACACCTGATGAAGCTATTGTTTACAATGCTATCAAACATAGATTTATTGCTAACTTTATGCCACCTGCAGAATATGAAAATACAGAAATTAAAACTGATGTGGATAAAAATATCTTCCTTACTAAAGGAAAGGTGTTAAAAGTTAAAGGTTATTTAGAAGTATACAATAAGGAAGAGAAAGACGACTTACTTCCTATGATGAATAAAAATGAAGTTGTAGATGTTATTGAAGTAAAACCTATAAGCAAACAAACTACTCCTCCTAAACCATATACTGAGGATACTTTGCTTAAGGCCATGAAAAACTGTGGTAAAAATGTATCTGAAGAAGACACTGCTGTGTTATCTGGTTATTCCATAGGAACTTCTGCTACTCGTGCTGATGTGCTAAAAAAAATTGGTCAAGTTGGATACGTAAGTAAAAAAGGAAAATCTTATTTTATAACTGACTTAGGTCAAAATCTAGTAGAAATATTCCCTGTTAAAGAATTATTTGACGTAGATTATACTGGTAAACTAGAAAAAAGCTTAAGTGATATTCAAAAGGGTCAGTTTACTAGAAAAGAATATTTAAACAATATAATGAGCTTTATTTGGAATAGCGTTAATCTTATTAAATACGATAGACCAAAAAAGATTTCTACAGAAAGTTTCACTTATAATTCAAAAACTAAAAAGTTTGTTAGTAATAAAAAAACTTCATCATCTAAGAAATCAACAAAGGCTGCTAATAAGACATCTAAGTCCAGTGAAAATACTTCTCTAGGGAAGTGTCCAGTTTGTGATGGAGATGTTATGGAAAGCGAAAAAGGATTCTTTTGTACAAATTATAATAATTGTAAATACGGTATATTCAAAGATGATAAATACCTACAATTATTTAAAAAGAAGCCAACAAAAACTATGGTTAAAAGCTTACTTAAAAAAGGTGAGACCAAGGTGAAATCTATGACTGGTAAGGATGGGAATAAATTTGATGCCATACTAAAATATGAAAAAAATCATAATGGATATTATGGTTGGTTAATAAAAAAAGATTCATAATAAAAAAGGAGAAATAAATTTTAATATTTATTCCTCCTTTTCTTAATTAAATATGTAAAAATAATTACATTTCAGCATATATTTTAACTAATTCAATAGCTATATCAACAACTTTATCCATACCTTCAACACTTATATGTTCGCAAGCTCCATGATAAGCCGCTCCACCAGTTCCTATGTTTGGACAAGGTAACCCTTTGAAGCTTAATTGAGCTCCGTCAGTTCCTCCACGTATAGCATCTACCATTGGCTCTAAACCTACTGCTTTTATAGCTTTTTTAGCATTATCTATTAAATGCATACATGGTTCTATTTTTTCTTTCATATTTCTGTATTGTTGTTTTATAGTAAGAGTTACCACACCTTCACCATATTTTTCATTCATAGTTTTTTCTATGTTTTGTAAAAATTCATTCCTTGCAGCAAATTTATCTGCATCATGATCTCTAACTATGTAAACTAATTTAGAATATTCAACTGAACCTGTAGTTTCCATTAAGTGATAAAATCCTTCATATCCTTCAGTCGTTGCTGGAGTTTCATTTGGCAACATTGAGTTTATTTCCATCGCTAATAATTGCGAATTTACCATTATATCTTTTGCACTACCTGGATGAACATTTGTACCTTTTATTTCAAATGTAGCTGAAGATGCATTGAAGTTTTCATATTCTATTTGCCCTTCTAACCATCCATCTAAAGTATATGCAAAATCAGCTCCAAATTTCTCAACGTCAAAATTATGAGCTCCTGTACCTATTTCTTCATCTGGATTAAATCCTATACTTATCTTTCCATGAGGTATATTTTCTTTTTGTATTATTTCTATTGCAGTCATTATCTCTGCTATACCTGCTTTATCATCTGCACCAAGTAAAGTAGTTCCATCTGTAGTTATTAAAGTTCTTCCTTTAAAGTTTTTTAAATGTGGGAAATCAGAAACTTTTATAACTCTTCCACTATCTCCTAGAACTATATCTTCTCCATCATAATTATCTACGATTTGTGGATTTATATTTTGTCCACTTATATCTTCTGAAGTATCTAAGTGGGCTATAAATCCTAATTTAGATTTGTCTTCATATCCTTTTGTAGCAGGTAAAGTTCCATAAACATAACATTTATCATCTACATGAGCATCTTCTATTCCTAGTTCTTTCATTTCTTCTACTAATAATTTAGCTAAATCAAATTGACGCGAAGTAGAAGGTACCGTTTCGCTACTACTATCACTAGTAGTCCATACTTTTACGTAATTCAACATTCTTTCATAAGCTCTCATAGTTTCAATCTCCTTCTATTTAAAAATTTATTTTAATTTAATAAAAAACTGGGTTCTGTAACAGCTCAGAACCCAGTTGTAATATTTTTATTTTGATACTGTATGATAATTAAGCTACTATATTTTCGCCATTTTCACTATCATCAGCAACTAATTTGCTTAAGTTTTTATCTAGTGCAAATAATGCTACTGCACAAACAAATAATATTACTGGTATTGCAGTATAAACTGTTATCATATCAAATTGCTTTGTAAAGTTATATATTGCTCCGTGAGTTTTACCAGCTATAAATGTAGCAAAAGTCCAAACTCCCATTAATACTGCTAAGTATTTTTTTGGAGCATATTTACTTACAAATGAGTTTCCAAGTGGAGAGAAGCACATCTCCCCTAAACTTAAGAAGAATCCAAATGCTATTATCCATATTATAGAAGCTTTTGCTGTATCTGGAGCTCCTATTCCTCTTGTAAATTCAGCTCCAACTAACATTAAGAATGCAACTCCTAAGAAAGCTAATCCTATACCTGTTTTCTTAAATAAAGATAAGTCTCCTTGTGGTCTTTGAGATAGTTTGTACCATAAAGAACCTAAAACTGGCCCAAGAGCAATACATAAGAATGCATTTTCTGAGTCAAACCATAATAATGGAACCTCAAAGTTACCAATTGACATATCAACAAATGCTCCACCATAATCATAAACTGCTAGGTAAGTAAGATACCAGAATAACCAGAATATTACTGAAAAAGTAGAAACTAAAACTATAGCCATTACTCTTTTCTTTTCTATTACAGTCAATGGTGCTTTACTATCATCTTTATTACTATTATCTTTTTCTTGACCAGCTAAGAATGGCTTTTTACCATGTTCTCCCAATAGCTTCCACCCTAAAACAAATATTATTGCTCCAACTACCATTATGGCTGCCGAGAATTTAAAGCATGCTGTAAATCCTAAGACATCACCTTTATTAAATAAATACATATAAGCAAATCCAAAGAAAGTTGTTCCAAAGAAACTACCTATATTTATGAAACTATATTGTGTTGAGAAAGCTGAGTCAAGTTGATCTTGATCTTCAAATAAAGTACCTGTTAATGCAGATAAATTACCTTTAAATAAGCCTGTACCTAAAGCAACTAAAGCTATCATTATATTAATTCCTGATATATCTGTAGCATTAGCCCCTATAAAATAACCTGCACCCATTATTAACATTCCTACCGGTATTGCATATCTAGCTCCTACCCATCTATCACAAACCATACCACCAAATATTGGTGCCAGATAAGTAAATGCAACTAAGTTAGCTACTGCTAAAGCTGCCTGATCTGATGTAAGTCCTAGTCCGCCTGTTGCAACACTTGCTGCAATAAATAATAACAATATTCCTTTACTTCCATAGTATGCTGATCTTTCAAATGAAAAAGCACCTGAGCATAAATAGAAAGCTAAAGGTCTTTTTTTTGATTTAACTGTGTTTTCCATGTTGTCCCCCATATAATGTATTTTTTGTGTATTTTTCATATCAGTCATTTCCTAAGCTGTTAATAAATATGTCTGATTGTCTGTACACAGTTTTATGATAACTATCAAAGATATCTTAATAGATATCTTTGATAGACTCAAACTCATTAAGCTTATTTCAAACTTTTTTAATATTATGTTTTTAATTTTCAATATTAGATTGCTCTTGTATATTTTTTTAACCAGTTTCTTTCTTCTTCAGTTAAATAAGGACTGATTTTTTCATATACATTTTTATGATAATCATTTAAATATGATTTTTCTCTTTCAGTCATTAAGCTTGGATTAATTCCATCCAAATCTATTGGACACATAGTTATTGCATCAAATGCCATAAATTGTCCATTTATATTTTTCTCTAGCTTTTTAACAACTAGTTGATTTTCTATACGAATTCCATGAGAACCTTCCATGTAAATTCCTGGCTCATTTGTTATAACCATTCCTTCTTCAAAAGGAGTTGTTTCATGTTTTGCAGGTACAATATACCATCTAAATCCAGCTGGTCCTTCATGTACGCTTAGCATATATCCTACACCATGTCCTGTTCCGCATTTATAGTCAATTCCCATATCCCACATTGGGCCTCTTGCAAGTATATCCAAGTTATATCCTCTGCATCCGTGTAAGAACTTAGCCTGAGATAAGTTTATCATACCCCTTGCTACTGCAGTATAATGTGTTTTCAATTCCTCAGATATTTCTCCCAATATGTATGTTCTTGTTACATCTGTAGTTCCTTCTAAATAATGACCTCCAGAATCTACTAAGAACATATGCTCTGCTTTTATTTTGTAATCGCTTTCTTCAGTTGCTGCATAATGCATCATAGCAGCATGTTCTTTATAACCTGCTATAGTTTCAAAACTTAAGTCAACAAATCCATCTTGTTCTTTTCTAAGTTGTAATAATTTTTCTGATGCACTAAGTTCACTAATTTCAATTTTACCTACATTAGTTTTTAACCAGTACATAAATTTAGTACATGCTATACCATCTTTTATATATGCATTTTCTATATTTTTCAATTCAGTTTCATTTTTCATTGCCTTCATTAAAACTGCAGGATTTTCTATTTCTACTTTTTTAATATTTTCTGAAATATTATTATATAAAGAATAGTTTACTCTTTCTGGATCTAGCATTATAACTTCTTTTTCTTCTAATCCTTTTATGAAATCATAAACATCATTATATGGTCTTATTTCTATATTAGATTCATTAAACTCTGACTTAACAGTATCCTCAAGCTTATTTTCATTAATAAATAAATAAGCTTTATCAAGAGTTATAACTGCATAAGCAAGTACTACTGGCGTATAACTTACATCATTTCCTCTTATATTAAATATCCATGCTACCTCATCTAGAGTTGTTACTACATGAGTTGTTGCACCATTTTCTTTCATTACATTTCTTATTCTATCTATTTTTGATTGGAAGCTTTCTCCCGCATATTTCACATCTAACGCAAAAGCCTTTTCCTCTGATAAAGCAGGTCTATCTTCCCAAATAGAATCAATTAGATCTTCATCATATTTAATGATAACGTTTTTCTTTTCTAATTCCACTTTAAGCTCTAACCCATCTCCAGCTGCTATTAGTCTTCCATCAAAACCTAATTTTCCACCTGTCTCTATATTCTCTATAACAAACTCATTAACAGTTGGTACTCCTTCTTCTCCCATTTTGAATAAATCTATACCACTTCCTGCTAACTCTTTTTCCGCTTGAATAAAATATCTTCCATCAGTCCATAATCCAGCCTTATCTTTAGTTACTACTACAGTTCCCGCTGAACCTTTAAAACCTGAAATAAATTTTCTAGATTTAAAATGTTCCCCAACATATTCACTTTGATGATTGTCTGCAGAAGGAATAATGTAAGCATCAATATTTCTATCTTCCATTATTTTTCTAAGTGCAGATACTCTACTTACTATATCCATAACTATCCACCCCTAAATATAATATTTTGTAAAACATTTGCTATTAAGATGTCTACAAGTCATATACATTTGAATATAATTATTTCATTTGAAACATATATTTGCATTTAACATGTCTTGTCATCTGTAATTATAATATAATCTTAGAATAATTACACTACATATTATTATTTTTTTATATAAATTTATATTTATCCATCACAACACTTCCAATAACTACATCCTACAATAATATTGTTAATTTTTTAATAATTAAATTAACTTAATTTGCTTTACTTTTTTATTTTTTTAAGTTTTGAATGACTAATATTGACTTTATTAGACATGAATACTACAATAAACTTAGTTAATTTAAATAATGAATTTTTAGATTAATTAATTTGTACTTTACAATAGGGGGATTTATTAATGGATCAAATGAAATTACAAAGAATTATTACATCAATGAAGGAAAACGATGTTCCTCAATTAATAGTAGCTGATCCAGCTTCTATATGTTATTTAACAGGCCGTATGTTAAATTGTGGCGAAAGAATGCTTGCTCTTTATCTTGATGTTGAAGGCAATCATAAATTTTTCATAGGTAAATTATTCCCACAGTCTACTCCAATTGAAGGAGCTGAAATAGTTTACTTTGATGATATTGATGATTATGTAGGAATGTTAGCAAACTGCATGAGAGAAAACACTATAGTTGGTATAGATAAAGTTTGGCCAGCTAAGTTCTTATTACCTTTAATGAGCAAATTAAATGCTACTAAATTTATTGATGGATCATTCATAATAGATGACATTCGTCAAATTAAAGATGAAAAAGAACAAGAATTAATGAGAGAAGCTTCAAAATTAAATGACAGCGTTATGGAAAGATTAATGCCTCTTGTTAAAGAAGGTTACACTGAATTAGAAATGGCAGACAAAATTTTAGAAATGTATCTTGAAGGTGGAGCTTCAGGTCACTCTTTTGATCCAATTATAGGATATGGTGCTAATGCTGCTGATCCTCACCATGAATCAGACAACTCTAAAGGTAAATTAGGAGATTCAGTTGTCCTTGACTTAGGTTGTGTAAAAGATGGATACTGCTCTGACATGACTAGAACAGTATTTTTAGGTGAAGTTTCTGAAAAAGGAAAAGAAGTATATGAAGTAGTAAAAGAAGCTAACTTAAGAGGTATAGCTGCTTGTAAACCAGGAAATAGATTCTGTGATGTAGATAACGCTTGTCGTGACTACATAACTGAAAAAGGTTACGGAGAATACTTTACTCATAGAACTGGACATTCTATAGGAATGGAGTGCCATGAGTTCGGTGATGTATCTTCTGTAAATGAAGCTATATTAAAACCAGGTATGATATTCTCAGTTGAGCCAGGTGTTTACTTACCAGGAGAAGTTGGAGTTAGAATAGAAGACTTAGTATTAATAACTGAAGATGGTTGCGAAGTGTTAAACAACGTAACTAAGGATTTAATTGTTATAAAATAAATATTACTTTAATTATTCATAAAAAAATCGGAGTTCTTATGGCTCCGGTTTTTTTATGCAAATTTTTAATCAATTACAATATTATACTTTTCAAAAATATTTCATCTCTTATAAATCTTAATACTATTTTAATACTCCTACTGTAAGTCTTAATACCTTTTTAAAACCTCAATTTTTATAATTGAATTATAAAAAAAAGGAGGTATAAGAAATGCAAATACTAATTTGGACAATTGGTCTAGTTGCAATAATTTTATTAATTTACTATTTTGTAATTCTTATGGGAGGAGATAAACAATGACATACACAATTTTGCAGTATTTAATTTATTTAGTAATCCTTATAGTGCTTGCCATACCATTTGGTTCATATATAGGTAAAGTAATGAATGGAGAAAAAGTATTTTTATCTAAGCTTTTATATCCATGTGAAAAATTTATTTATAAAGTAATGAAAGTTAAAAGTGATGAAGAAATGAATTGGAAAAAATATATTTGTTCTGTTTTAGTGTTTAATGGAATAGGTTTAATATTTTTATTTCTTCTTCAGTTATTTCAAGGTCATTTAATTGGTAATCCCCAAAAGCTACCTGGTGTACCATGGGATTTATCTTTAAATACAGCTATAAGTTTCATAACAAATACGAACTGGCAAGCATATAGCGGTGAATCTACTTTAAGTTATTTAACCCAAGCCCTTGGCCTTACAGTTCAAAACTTTGTTTCAGCTGCAACAGGCATAGCTGTATTATTTGCTTTAATTCGTGGGTTTATAAAGGTTAATTCAAAAGGACTTGGTAGCTATTGGGGTGATATGACTAGAATAATACTTTATATTTTAATACCTTTAAATATAGTTATTTCTGTTGGCCTTTTATCTCAAGGCGTTGTTCAAAATTTTAAGTCTGCTGAAACTGTTCAACTAGTTGAACCTATTGCTATTGACAATGATGGAAATATTATTGAAAATGCAAAAATTGACTCAAAAACTAACACAGTCTCTGTTAATGGAAAAGTAATTAATAATGCAGAAATTGTAGATACGGAAATTATTCCTCTTGGCCCTGCTGCTAGCCAAATAGCAATAAAACAAACTGGTACTAATGGTGGTGGTTTCTATGGAGTTAACTCAGCTCACCCTTTAGAAAATCCAACAATCATTTCTAATTTACTAGAAATGATTTCAATTTTACTAATACCTGCAGCCTTATGCTTTACATTTGGTAGAAATGTAAAAAATAAAAAACAAGGTATTGCAATTTTTATGGCCATGTTTATAGTACTTGTAATAGCTCTTGGAGTAATAGCTGTATGCGAACAAAATGCTACTCCTCAACTTTCACAAAATGGTGTTGTTGATATGACTGCTATAGAACAATCTGGGGGGAACATGGAAGGTAAAGAATCCCGTTTTGGTATAGCTGCTTCATCTACATGGGCTACATTTACTACAGCAGCTTCAAATGGTTCTGTAAACTCTATGCACGATAGTTACACTCCTATTGGTGGAATGGTAACCATGCTATTAATGCAACTTGGTGAAGTAATCTTCGGTGGTGTTGGATGTGGATTGTATGGAATGTTAGCTTTCGCCATACTAACTGTATTTATTGCAGGACTTATGGTTGGTAGAACACCTGAATTTTTAGGTAAAAAAATTGAACCTTATGAAATGAAATGGTCAGTTCTTGTTTGCCTGGCTACTCCTCTTGCTATATTAATTGGTAGTGGTATTGCAACAGTTTGGCCTGGTATTACAGATAGTCTAAACAATGCTGGTACTCATGGTTTTTCTGAGATACTTTATGCCTATTCATCAGCGGGTGGAAATAATGGATCTGCTTTTGCTGGTTTTGGTGCAAATACAGTATTTTTAAATCTTACTTTAGGATTGTGCATGTTGTTTGCTAGGTTTATTCCAATGATAGGCATTATGGCGATTGCTGGTAGCTTAGTTCAAAAGAAAAAAATTGCTACTACAGCGGGCACATTATCTACTACAAATGCCATGTTTGTATTTTTATTAATTATGATTGTTTTATTAATTGGTGCACTTAGCTTTTTCCCAGCATTATCACTAGGACCAATTGCTGAGTATTTCAGTTCAATCTTATAGGAGGTGATCTTAATTGAATAATAATACAAGAACTGCTCTTTCAGATAAAAATATGATTAAAAGAGCTATAAAAGATTCATTTATAAAGTTAAATCCAAAAACACAGAAGGAAAATCCTGTAATGTCATTGGTTTATATATCTGCTATATTAACGAGTTTGCTTTGGATAGCGTCATTGTTTAGTATTAAAGATGCTTCACCTGGGTACACATTGTCTATAGCAATAATTCTTTGGTTTACAGTAATATTTGCAAATTTTGCAGAATCCATAGCTGAAGGTAGAGGTAAAGCTCAAGCAGATACTTTAAGGGCTAGTAAACATAATGTAAATGCATATAAAATTCCATCTTTAATTGAAAAAGATAATATAACTATAGTTCCATCTACTACTTTAAAAAAAGGCGATATAGTGATTGTTAAGGCTAATCAACAAGTGCCTGCTGATGGTGAAGTAATTGAAGGTGCTGCTTCTGTAGATGAAAGTGCTATAACTGGTGAATCTGCACCAGTTATACGTGAAGCTGGCGGAGATAGAAGTGCCGTCACAGGAGGAACTACAGTAATTTCCGACTGGATAATAATAAAAGTCTCTAACGAAGCAGGAGAAAGTTTCCTTGATAAAATGATTGCTATGGTTGAGGGTGCATCAAGAAAAAAAACACCAAATGAAATAGCTCTTGAAATATTTCTTGTAGCTCTTTCAATAATATTTATTTTAGTTACTATGTCACTTTATACCTACTCTGATTTTGCCGCAAATCAAGCAGGAATAGCTAATCCAACATCTATAACTACATTAGTAGCTTTACTTGTTTGTTTAGCTCCTACAACAATAGGTGCTCTACTTTCTTCCATCGGTATAGCCGGTATGAGCAGATTAAACTCCGCAAATGTACTTGCAATGAGTGGTCGTGCCATAGAGGCAGCTGGAGATGTGGATACATTAATGCTTGATAAAACAGGGACTATAACACTTGGTAATCGTCAAGCCAGTGAATTTATTCCTGTAGATGGTACTTCTCCTAAAGATTTAGCTGATGCTGCACAATTATCATCTTTAGCTGACGAAACTCCAGAAGGTAGAAGTATAGTAATTCTTGCTAAAGAACAATTTAATATAAGAGGACGAAATCTTAACGATAAAAATATTAATTTTATTTCATTCTCTGCTAAAACACGTATGAGTGGTGTTGATTATAATGGAGACGAAATTCGTAAAGGTGCTGTAGATGCAATAAAAGACTATGTCTCTCAATTTAGTGGCATATATAGTAATGAATGTGATGAAGTTGTAAGAAAAATATCTAACCAAGGTGGTACTCCATTAATAGTTGTTAAAAATCATAAAATACTTGGAGTAATACACCTAAAAGATATCATAAAAAAAGGCGTAAAAGAAAAGTTTGCTGATTTAAGAAAAATGGGTATTAAAACTATAATGATAACTGGAGATAACCCTCTTACTGCAGCTGCCATATCTGCCGAAGCTGGAGTTGATGATTTTCTTGCGGAGGCTACACCAGAAGGAAAATTAGAATTAATCAGAGAATACCAAAGAAAAGGTCATTTAGTTGCTATGACTGGTGATGGAACAAATGATGCTCCAGCCCTTGCTCAGGCTGATGTTGCTGTTGCTATGAACTCTGGTACACAAGCTGCGAAAGAAGCTGGTAATATGGTTGACTTAGACTCCTCACCAACAAAACTTATAGATATAGTTCGTATTGGTAAACAACTTTTGATGACAAGAGGTAGTCTAACTACTTTTTCTATAGCAAATGACCTTGCAAAATATTTTGCCATAATACCTGCCCTATTTCTAGGCTTATATCCTCAACTTTCTGCCTTGAATGTTATGAATCTTCACAGTCCACAAAGTGCTGTTTTATCTGCAATAATATACAATGCTTTGATAATTGTTGCTTTGATTCCATTGGCATTAAAAGGTGTTAAATATCGTGAGGTATCTGCTGGCAAATTACTTTCTAGAAACTTATTGGTATATGGCCTTGGTGGTATAATAACTCCATTTATATTTATAAAAATAATAGATGTGTTATTAACTTCTGTTGGTCTTGTTTAATGTGGTAAGGAGGTATTAAAATGAAATCTATTATTTCTAAAGGATTATCATCCTTTATAATTTTTACCCTACTTTGTGGGGTTATATATACAGGTGCTATAACAGGTATTGCTCAAATATTCTTCCCATCTAAAGCTAACGGTAGTATTATTGAAGTTGATGGAAAAAAATATGGTTCAGAATTGATTGCTCAACAATACACAGATAAAAAACATATGTGGGGACGTATAATGAATACGGATACAAAAACATTTACTGATGAAAATGGTAATAAAGTATTATACTCTAATCCATCTAATTTAAGCCCTGCTAGTGATGAATATGAAAAACTTATAAAAGAAAGAATTAATAAAATAAAATCTTCTCATGAATATAATAAAGATAAAACAATCCCTGTTGATTTAGTAACATGCTCTGGTAGTGGTCTAGATCCTGATATATCTTTAGCTGCTGCTAAATATCAAGTTAAAAGGATTGCTGATAACAATAATATGACTGAGTCAGAAGTTAACAATATCATCAATAGATGTACTAATAAACCTTTTTTAGGAATACTTGGTGAAACTACAGTAAACGTCCTAAAGGTGAATTTAATGATAGATGGCTTACTTTCATAAATCAAAATAATAAAAAGCAAAGCTTTTAAATAAAATTGCTTTGCTTTTTATACTTTAAAATATCCATCTATTACTTATGTAAATTTAATAAATTAAAGTTTAACATTATTTTAATAGAAATCTTTATATAATTTTAATACAATTATATAAAACTATAATACATTAATAACAAATATTCTGTTAAGATTATAGCATAATTACATTTTGAGGTACTTATTATGATAGATAGAAAAGTTAATCCAGATAAAATATTAAAAAAAATAAACTATGAAGAAAGATCCAAAGGAAGAGGCCATCTTAAAATCTTTTTTGGATATGCTGCTGGTGTTGGTAAAACTTATTCCATGTTAAAAGCTGCCCATAAAGCAAAAGAATCTGGCATAGATGTAGTAGTTGGATATATTGAACCTCATGCAAGACCTGAAACAAAAGAACTTTTAAAAGGCCTAGAGGTCATTCCAACACTCAATGTAAAATATAAAGATATTAGTTTGAATGAGTTCAATATTGATTTAACCATAAAAAGAAATCCACAAGTTATATTAGTAGATGAATTAGCTCATACAAACGCTACTGGTTGTCGCCATTTAAAAAGATATCAGGATATAAACGAGCTCCTAAATTTAGGATTTGACGTTTATACTACTGTTAATGTTCAACACATAGAAAGCTTAAATGATATTGTATCTTCTATAACAAAGATTACAGTTCGTGAAAGAATACCTGACTATATCTTCGATAATGCAGATCAAGTAGAACTTGTAGATATAGAACCAGAGGAACTTATTGAAAGATTAAATGAAGGCAAAATATATGCGGCAATACAAGCTAGAAATGCATTAGTTAACTTTTTTAGTATTGAAAATTTAACTGCTTTAAGAGAAATAGCATTAAGAAGAAGCGCCGATAGAGTTAATAAAATTTCAGAAAAAGTAAAGCAAAATGACACTGCTAGTTATTTTACAGATGAGAAAATATTAGTTTGTCTATCTTCTTCTCCTACTAATAGTAAAATTATTAGAAGTGCTGCTAGAATGGCTTCTGCTTTTAGGGGAGAATTTATTGGATTATTCGTTGAAACATCTGATTTAGACAATATGAGCGAAGAAGATAAAGCTCGTTTAAGAAATAATATTCATTTAGCAGAACAATTAGGAGCTAAAATAGAAACAGTAACTGGAGATGATATAGCTTTCCAAATTGCTGAATTTGCAAGACTTGCAGGTATTTCTAAGGTAATACTTGGTAGAAGTAGTAGTAGAAGAAAATACTTTTTTGGAAAATCACCCTTAACAGAAAGACTTACTTCTTATGCTCCCAACTTAGATATTTACATTATTCCTGATTCAGCATCATTTAATTATTCTTCAAATACAAAGATTAATATTAAATCGAAAATAACATTAAAAGATTTATTTATATCTTTGTGTGTTTTAATTTTGGCAACTATTATAAGTTTTGTATTTTTCTCTCTTGGTTTCAGTGAGTCTAATATTATAACTGTATATATTTTAGGTGTTTTAATTACAGCAATAATTACAGAAAATACATTACAAAGTATTATATCTGCATTTATAAGTGTCCTTGTATTTAATTTTTTCTTTACTGATCCAAGGTTTACTTTTAACTCTTATGATGCTGGTTATCCAGTAACCTTTGTTATTATGTTTATATCAGCATTTTTGACAGGTTCCCTTGCTTCTAAGATAAAACGTCAAGCTAATCAATCTGCTTATATGGCATATCGTACTAAGATTTTACTTGAAACTAATCAGCTTTTGCAGCAAGAGAGTAAAAAAGAAGGAATTATAAAAGTTACGGCAATACAATTAGCAAAATTATTAAATAAAAATATTATATTTTATAATTCAGAAGATAATCAGTTATTAGATCCTATTATCTTTTCACCTGCAGAGTACGCTTGTGATACATCTAAATTTATTACATCTAACGAAAAAGCTGTAGCTCAATGGGTGTTTAAAAATAATAAACATGCAGGTGCAACTACAAACACACTAGGAAATTCTAAATGTTTGTATCTAGCAATAAGAGTTGGCAAAAGAGTTTATGGTGTAGTAGGTATTGCTTTAGAAAATGATCCTTTAGACTCTTTTGAAAATAATATTATGTTATCCATATTAGGTGAATGTGCTATTGCTTTAGAAAATAATTTTATAAGTAAGCAAAGAGAAGATGCTGCTACTCTTGCAAAAAATGAGCAGTTAAGAGCTAATTTACTACGTTCTATTTCTCATGATTTACGAACTCCTCTAACTAGTATTTTTGGCAACTCGGAGATGCTATTAAAAGACGAAGAAATTATTTCTAAAGAAAAAAGAGTTCAACTTTATTCTGATATTCATGAAGACTCTTTATGGCTAATTAATTTAGTGGAAAATTTACTTGCTGCCACAAAAATTGAGGATAATACTATGATTTTAAATATGAAACCTGAACTTATGGAAGAAGTAATAAATGAGGCTCTTAGACATATTAAAAGAAAAAGCATAAATCACTTTGTTGAGGTTACTAGCTCACATGATATAATTTTTGCAAAAATGGATGCCAAATTAATAATACAAGTAATTATAAATATAGTAGATAATGCACTTAAATATACACCCGAAAACACCCATATTAATATTCATACACAAAAAAATAAAGATATGGTTTTAGTAGAAATTAGTGATGATGGTAATGGACTGTCTGATAAAGATAAAGAAAAAATCTTTGATATGTTCTACACTGTTAATAATCAGATTGTTGATAGTAAGCGTAGTTTAGGTTTAGGATTAGCTCTTTGTAGATCTATTATTTTAGCTCACGGAGGAGAGATAGATGTAAAAGATAATAAGCCTCACGGAACAGTATTCTCATTTACATTACCATTAGAGGAGGTAAACTTACATGAATAAACCATTAATTTTAATAATAGAAGATGATAAAGCAGTTAAGAATTTAATATCAACTACTTTAGAAACGCATAATTACAATTATCATACTGCTTCAAACGGTGAGTCTGCCATATTAGATGCAACCTCTAATAACCCTGATGTTATTTTTCTTGACTTAGGACTTCCTGATATAGATGGTATTGACATTATAAAAAAAATTCGTTCTTGGTCTAATGTACCTATTATTGTAATAAGCTCAAGAAGTGAAGATAAAGATAAAATAGATGCTTTAGATGCAGGCGCTGATGACTTTATAACTAAACCATTTTCTGTCGATGAACTTCTTGCAAGACTAAGAGTTACTTTGCGTAGATTAAATAACATGCAGTCTACTTCTATAGAAAGTTCGATTTTTAATAATGGTGATTTAAAAATTGACTACGCTAGCGGATGTGTTTATAAAAATAATGAAGAATTACATTTAACTCCTATTGAATACAAATTACTTTGTTTGCTTTCTAGAAATATTGGCAAAGTTTTAACTCATACTTATATGACAAAGGAAATTTGGGGAAGTTCTTGGGATAGTTATGTTTCTTCTTTAAGAGTTTATATGGCTACACTTAGAAAAAAAATCGAAACTGATACTTCTCATCCTCAGTATATCCAAACTCATGTTGGTGTTGGTTACAGAATGATAAAAATATAATAAGAAGGTCAAAGTACTTAGACTTTGACCTTTTTCTATTATATTTAATTGTTTATTTATGTGTCTATTTTGATTTTTTCTTAATAGTTGCTTGTGCAGCTGCAAGTCTAGCTATCGGAACTCTATATGGTGAACAAGATACATAGTTAAGTCCTGTCTCATAACAGAATTCTACTGATGTAGGATCTCCTCCATGCTCTCCACATATTCCAAGTTTAATATTATCACCTTTTTCTTCTCTTGCTAATGTTGTTGCCATTTTTACTAACTTACCAACACCATTTTGATCTAACACTTGGAACGGGTCTTTTTCTAAGATTTCTTCATCCACATATTGACCTAAGAATTTTCCAGCATCATCTCTAGAATATCCAAATGTCATTTGTGTTAAATCATTTGTTCCAAATGAGAAGAAATCAGCTTCTCTTGCTATTTCATCAGCTATTAAACAAGCTCTAGGTATCTCTATCATTGTACCTACAGTATATTTTAAGTCTACGTTGCTTTCTTCTATAATTGCATTTGCTGTTTCAACTATAATATTTTTAACTACTTTAAATTCATTTAAAGCACCAACTAGTGGTATCATTATTTCTGGTTCAACATTTAAACCTTCTTTATTAACTTCTATAGCAGCATTTATTATAGCTTTAGTTTGCATTACAGCTATCTCTGGATAAGTAACTGCAAGTCTGCATCCTCTATGACCAAGCATAGGGTTAAATTCTGCTAAGTCCACTATTCTTTTTTTGATTTCACTAGCTTGAATATTCATATCCTTAGCTAATTCTTCAATTGTTTCATCGTCATGTGGTAAGAATTCATGTAGTGGTGGATCTAATAATCTTATATTAACTGGTCTATCGCCCATAACCTTGTATATATCAACAAAATCTTGTTTTTGCATAGGTAATAACTTATCTAAAGCTTTAACTCTATCTTCAACAGTATTTGATAATATCATTTTTCTAACAGCAGGTATTCTATCTTCATCAAAGAACATATGCTCAGTTCTGCAAAGTCCTATACCTTCTGCCCCAAAATCAACAGCAGCTTTTGAATCTCTTGGGTTATCTGCATTAGTTCTAACCTTCATATCTCTAACTTCATCAACCCAGTTCATTAACTTTTCAAAATTACCTGTCATAGATACTTTTGTTTTTGCTACTTCTCCTAAGTAAACAATACCTGTAGAACCATCTATAGATATAAAATCTCCTTCTCTTAGAACTAAGTTGTCTTTTCTTACTTCTTTAGCTATTTCATCAACTTTTATTTCTCCACAACCAGCGACACAACATTTCCCCATACCTCTAGCAACAACTGCTGCATGAGAAGTCATACCACCTCTTGCAGTAAGTATCCCGTGAGAACAAACCATTCCTTCTATATCTTCTGGAGATGTTTCTTGTCTAACAAGTATTACCTTTTCTCCGTTTTTTGAAGCTTCAACAGCCTCTTCAGCAGTAAAATAGATTTTACCACTTCCAGCTCCTGGTGATGCTGGTAGACCTTTAGCTAAAACTGTAGCTTCTTTTAGTGCTTTGTCTTCAAACTTTGGATGTAATAATTGATCTAATTGCTTAGGCTCTACTCTCATTATAGCTTCTTCTTTACTTATTAAACCTTCTTCAACTAAATCTACTGCCACATTTATAGCAGATGCAGCTGTTCTTTTACCATTTCTAGTTTGTAAGAAGAATAATCTACCTTTTTCTATAGTAAACTCAACGTCTTGCATATCTTTATAATGATTTTCTAATGTTTTAACAGTATCTATAAATTGTTTATAAATTTCTGGCATTACTTTTTCAAGTGTAGCTATAGGCTCTGGAGTTCTTATACCTGCAACAACATCTTCACCTTGTGCATTTATTAAGTATTCTCCTAATAACTTATTTTCTCCTGTACCAGGGTCTCTTGTAAAGGCAACACCTGTACCAGAAGTGTCTCCCATATTACCAAATACCATTGATTGTATATTAACTGCAGTTCCTAAATCATTTGGAATATCATTTAATCTACGGTATACTATAGCTCTTGGGTTATTCCAAGATCTAAATACAGCTTCTACTGCTAACATTAATTGTTTTTTAGGTTCTTGTGGAAAATCTTCTCCAACTTCTTTTCTATATATTGCCTTGTATTCTTCTACTATTGATTTTAAGTGATCACATGTTAAGTCTGTGTCAAATTTAAAATTATTCTCCTCTTTATATTTATCTAGAACATTTTCAAATTTGTATTTTGGAACCTCCATGGCAACATCAGAGAACATTTGTATAAATCTTCTATAACTATCATATGCAAATCTGTCATTATCAGTTGCTTTTGCCAATGCTTTAACTGTATTATCATTTAATCCAAGATTTAATATAGTATCCATCATACCTGGCATTGATATAACTGCACCTGAGCGAACAGATACAAGAAGTGGATTTTCTTCACTTCCTAATTGTTTGCCTAAATCTTTTTCTAAAGAACATAACTTTTCTTCAATTTGGTTTATAATTTCTTGTTTTATTGTTTTGTTGTTTTCATAATAATCGATACATGACTCAGTTGTTATAGTAAACCCAGGAGGCACAGGAAGTCCTATTTTAGTCATTTCTGCTAAGTTAGCTCCTTTCCCTCCTAATAATGATTTCATTTCTTTACTTCCTTCATTAAAGCTATAAACGTATTTAACACTCATATCACGAATCCCCTTTGAAATATTTATTTATGCAAATCTTAAAAAGATTTTAATTAGCTGTGTGTATTTTTTTCTTTAAACCATTTTCTTTCATAATATCTATAATTAATCCAGCTGTTTCTTCTATCGCTTTATTAGCAACATTAATAACTGGACAAGATAACTTCTTCATTACTTCTTCAGAGTAGTCTAACTCTTCCAAAATTCTATCTAATTTAGCGTAATTTGCGCTACTTGATAATCCAAGGGCTTTAAGTCTTGCTTGTCTTATCTCATTAAGTTTTTCTGGTGTGTTAGTAAGTCCTATTATTTTTTTAGGATTTATTTCATATATTTCTTTTGGTATTGGTATTTCAGGTACTAAAGGAATATTTGCTACTTTTATATTTCTGTTTGCTAGGTACATACTAAGTGGAGTTTTTGAAGTTCTTGATATTCCCACTAATACTAAATCTGCCTTTAATACTCCTCTTGGGTCTTTACCATCATCATACTTAACAGCAAATTCTATGGCCTCTATTCTTCTGAAGTATTCTTCATTCATTCTTCGGATTATACCAGGCTCTCTCTTTGGAGATGCTCCTATTTTTTCTGTTAGTATATTTAATATTTGAGACATTAAGTCTACACAATGTAAATTTTCTTTTGAACAGAAACTTTCAACAATATCGCCCAAATTTTCACTTACTAAAGTATAGACAACTATAGCATTTTCACTTTTAGCGCTTTCTAATATTTCAAGAAGAACTTCCTTGTTAGACACATAAGGAAATCTTCTTATATCATAAGTTTCTTCTTTTATATCAAACTGCGATATAGCTGCCTTAGCCACTTGTTGTGCAGTCTCCCCTATTGAATCGGATATTGCATATAATATAAAACTCTCCATATTCTCCTCCTTAATTGTCTACAATCTCTAAGAATAATTTTGTAATGTTTGTTTTTGATATTTTTCCTATTACCTTAATTTTATCATCCATATTTTCAACTACTGGAATAGAATCTATTTCATGCTCTATTATCTTTTTAGCTACTAAGATAACACTGTCTTCTTTTTCTACTGTAATGATATTAGGAGTTCTAGTCATTATCATTCCTATAGGCATTTTATTCATATCTGCACCACCTATAGTTGCCTTTAATAAATCTTTTCTCGATACTATACCGCATAAGCTTTCATCATCATCTATGATAAAAATACTTCCCACATCTGATAAGAACATATTTACTATTACTTCATATAAACTATCATCTTTTTTTGCTATTACAGGAATACTCATGATATCCTCAACCTTTTTATTTTTCATGTCGTTTCCTAATAAGTTAAGCTTATTTATTCCCGAATAAAAGTAACCTACTTTTGGTCTAGCATCTAATATTCCTGTCATTGTTAAGATAGCTAAATCTGATCTTAACGTAGCACGAGTAACATTTAACATAGAAGCAATTTGCTCACTTGTTATTGGTTCACTTTCTTTTACTATTTCTATTATCTTTTGTTGTCTTTGATTTAGTTGAATGACAATCACCTTCTTTCAATATGCTATACTTTTTCTCCGTTACACCTTATATAGTATATTATATATCCATATATACTATTGTGTAAATAGATTTTTTCATTATTTATGATATATTTTTTAATTATTTTCATCATGTATATACTTAGTTTTTACTGTAGCATTGATATTAATACACACTATATCAATTTATACATAGTATTTATGTTACACTAAATAACCTAAGCAAAAAATGCCTTCCTTTATTTTGGATTCAAAAGGAAGGCCAGTATTTTTATATAATTGTTTATTTATAAACTATCTTAGATAAATCACAAATAGTAAGCATTGTGCTGTAAATTTGTTTTAATAATCCAAGTCTATTTTCTTTTATTGCTTCATCTTTATCCATTATCATTACATTATCGAATAAATTATCAACTAATGGTCTTAGTGTAGCGAAAGCATCTAAAGCTTCATCATATTTTTTGTCTGCTAATAAATTCTCAACATTTGATTTTATTTCCTTAAAACCATTATATAATTTAATTTCTGCATCTTCTTTTAATAATTCTTCTTTAACTATATCCGTAGTTGCCTTCTCTGCTAAAGTAGAAACTCTGTTGAAAGCAGTTAACATTTCAACTAGTTCATCTTTTTGAAGCCATCTATTTAATTCAAGAGCTCTCGTATGTATATCTGATATATCATTTAAGTTGTTATTTAATACGGCATCTATAACATCGTATCTTACTCCTAAATCTTTAAATAAGTTTTTAACTCTTTCAACAAAAAATTCAACTATTTGAGAAGCTACTTCCTCTTTGTTAAATTCTAAACTAGAGTAGTTATCTAGTGCTGCATTTACTAAATTATTTAAGTTAACAGATAATTTTTTATCTAATAATATAGAAAGTATTCCTAAAGCTTGACGTCTTAGAGCATAAGGGTCTTGAGATCCTGATGGTTTAATTCCTATAGCAAAGAATCCTGCTATGGAATCTAGCTTATCAGCTATAGATAAAGCTATACCTGCATTAGTTTCTGGTAATATATCTCCAGCAAATCTTGGTAGATAATGTTCAAATATACCTTGGCATACTTCTTCATTCTCCCCACTTACTTTTGCATAATCTTTCCCCATTATACCTTGAAGTTCCGTAAACTCGAATACCATATTAGTTACAAGGTCAGCTTTACAGAGTTTAGCTGCTCTTGCAGTATTTTTGGCGCTCTCAGTCATATTTAATTCATCAAGTATAACTTTAGATAACTTTTCTATTCTTAACGTTTTATCGTAAACTGTACCAAGCTTAGCTTGAAATACTACTGTATGTAATTTGTCAACAAAGCTTTCTAAAGACTTTTTAGTATCCTCATTATAGAAGAATAAAGCATCCGCAAGTCTAGCTCTAAGTACTTTCTCGTTACCAGCTTTAACTAAATCTATTCTATTAGAATCACCATTTCTAACAGCTATAAAGTTTGGTAATAATTTCCCTTCTTTTAATACTGGGAAGTATCTTTGATGTTCTTTCATCGGTGTCGTTACAACTTCTTTTGGTAACTTAACATACTCTTCGTCAAACTCACCATAAAAAGCTGTTGGATATTCTACTAAAAATGTTATTTCTTCTAGTAAATCATCATCTAATTCAACTTCTCCACCTAAAGAGTTTGCTACTTCTATAGCTTGTTCTTTTATCATTTCTTTTCTTTTATGTTGGTCTAATATTACAAAGTTCTTTTTTAATTTTTCAAAATAATCTTCTATTGAGTTTACTTCAAATTCTTTTTCTCCTAAGAATCTATGACCTTTAGTAAGGTTAGAAGATTTTATACCTTCTAAGTTTACATCTAGTACTTCATTATTTAATAATGTAACCATCCATCTTATTGGTCTAGCAAATCTCATGTTTTTACCACCCCAACGCATTGCTTTAGGGAAAGTTACATTTTTAATAGCTTCAGGAATTATATTTTTTAATACTTCTTTAGTATCTTTTCCTTCTTGTTTAATTGTACCAAATAAGTACTCAGCATTTCCTACTTTCTTAAAGTATACATTTTCTGGGTCTAAACCTTTACTTTTCATAAATCCAAGAGCCGGTTTTGTAAAGTTTCCTTCATCATCTACGGCTATTTTTCTAGCAGGCCCTTTGACTTCTTCTTCTAAGTCAGTTGCTTTCTCAGCTAAGTCAACTATAACAAAAGTTAATCTTCTTGGTGTTGCATACTTTTCTATTTTATTAAAACTTACTCTTTCTTCTTTAAGTAATTTACTTAAATTATTTTCTATTTGATCTAATGTAGTTTGTCCAAATCTTGATGGTAATTCTTCTACCCCAATCTCTAATAAAAGGTAATTATTCATTATTTGTCACCTTCCTTTAATAGTGGATATCCCATTTCTTCTCTTTGCTTAACATAAAGTTCTGCTACAGCTTTTGCCATATTTCTAACTCTACCTATAAATGATGCTCTTTGACTAACACCTATAGCTCCCCTAGCATCTAATGTATTAAAAGTATGAGAACATTTTAACACATAGTCATATGCTGGCACTACAAGTCCTCTTTCTATTATTCTTAACGCTTCTTTTTCATATATATCAAATAAGTTAAATAACATATCTGCATCACACTCATCAAATGAATATGTACTATTTTCAAATTCAGCTTTTTTAAACACGTCACCATAAGTTATAGTATCGTTCCATTTTAAATCATAAACACTGTCAACGTCTTGTATATACATAGCAAGTCTTTCTAGACCGTATGTTATTTCTCCAGTTTCTAACTCACACTCTATTCCTCCAACTTGTTGGAAATATGTAAATTGAGTAACTTCCATACCATCTAGCCAAACTTCCCACCCAAGTCCCCAAGCACCAACAGTAGTTGATTCCCAGTTATCTTCAACAAATCTTATATCATGTTCTAATGGATTAATACCTATAGCTTCTAAGCTTTTTAAGTATAGTTCTTGTATGTTTTCTGGAGATGGCTTTAGAATAACTTGGAATTGATGATGTTGATATAATCTATTAGGATTTTCTCCATATCTACCATCTGCAGGTCTTCTTGACGGCTCTACATAACAAACACTCCATGGTTCTGGACCTAATGATCTTAAGATGGTGTTTGGATTCATTGTTCCTGCACCTTTTTCCACGTCGTAAGGCTGCATCATGATACATCCTTGCTTAGACCAGTAACTTTGAAGTGCTAGTATCATATCTTGAAAATTCATATTAATACCTCCTAAATTTAATTTCTTAACTATTTATAGCAATAAGGCCTTCCGTATCCACGAAAGGCCTTTTAATACTTCGTTTATATTTGTAAGAATAACAAAACATAAAAAATTTGTCAATAAACTAGCACATTATTTGTTATTCTTCATCCTTTTTTTCTCTGTAGTCGTTTTTATTAAGATCAATTATAACTTCGTCATTATCACATTCATTTTTATCTTCTGTATTTTTATTTTTCTTATCAACAGCTTGTTTTACATCTTTAGCAGCTGAACTTACCATATCTTTAATAATATTTAATTTTTCTTCGCTAAATTCGCCTAAATCAACTGTTGTGCCTTCATCTTCATTTTCAATTTTTATTCTATATTTTGCAAGTACTGATGCTGATAGACCTATTAAAGATAATATTGGAGCAAACACTACTCCAACAACTCCTACAGTAATAGGTATATTCATTATTATTTTTCCATTTTTTTCAATAACTATACGTATAACATTGCTTTTTCTTAGAAGTTCTGTAACTTCTTCTTTTATTTTTTCTGAGTCTTTTCCAAATACATCTTCAAATGATTTTTTATCTTTATTTTCTTGTGAACCTGTAGAATTATCTTGTAGTAAAATTATAGCGTCAACTACATCTCCATCACATTTTTCAAGAGCCTCTTTTACTTGAGCATAAGTTACTCCTGGTACTCTTTCCATCACCTGATCAATGGCTTCTATAGTTATTTTACTCATTTATTCCACTCCCTTTTTATTTAGACTTTTTAAAACATTTAATGATTTTTCGTTTATACTTCCTAAATATTCGTTCATGTAAATTTTTAAAATCTTATTTAGCTCATTTATTAGATATTTAGATACCTTAGCTTTAGAACATAAAAGTATATCATTTTTTAATATATAATCCATTAGATTTGCTGTAGTTATATTCATCCTTAAGTTATGTTTAAAATTATCACTACACCTTTCACATAATATTCCACCTTCATATATATTAAATACAGGATTTTTAAAATTATTGTTATTACAACTTACACATTTATTAACAATAGGTTTAAATCCTACATAATCTAAAAATTTAAGTTCAAAGCATAAGCTCACATATTCCATGTCTATATTTTCTTCACAAAATAAGTAAAGAGTTTGAGCAAGCGATATAAATAATCTGTTATTAGATTGATTATCAATAACAAAATTGTCTAATAATTTTAGTATATGAGTTGCATAAGAAAAAGCCTCAAAATTATAAGATAAGTTATAAAAACTTTTTATAATTTCACTTTGGGTTACTCTATACATATTTCCTTCTTTTTTTAATGTAAAGTTAGAATATGCAAATATTTGCGAAGAGGACAATAAAGAACTTTTACTTTTCTTTGCTCCTCTAGCTATTGCAGCTATCTTTCCCAGTTTTCTAGTATATATAGTTAAAATTAAATCATTCTCTTTATATGTGACTGATTTAAGCACTATACCCTGGGTGTTTAATATTACCATTACTTATCTCCCTTTTATTCTTTCTTTTTAAGTAAGGCTTTTTGATTATTAATATACAAGTAAGCTTCTATACTTCCACTTTTTTTAAAAAATTGCCAACATATATTGTGCATATTATTACCCCCTTCTTACATTATTTATAATATTTTTCGTAAGAACAGAGGAAATAATTCATATCTTTTAAAAACAATTTTTTACATTACAGGAATACAGTTATTATTAAGAAAAATATACAAATTCCTATAAAATCAAGTATTACAGAAACTAGAGGTGCAGATACTATAGAAGTATCTATATCTAATTTCTTTAATAAAGCAGGTACAAATGCTCCAATAGTCGCTCCAAATATCATATTTATCATTATTGCTATTCCTACAAGTAAAGCAATATTTTCATTGCTAATTATAATATATGTTCCAGCTCCTCCTATCAGTCCACATAATACACCTGTTATTATACCTACTAAAATTTCTTTTAGTGTATTATTTAAAGATGTCATATCTCTGTTTGATAAGGTCATTATTGTTATAGATGATGATTGCATACCTATACTTCCACCTAAACATAATATAACAGGCAAAAATAAAAGTATATTTACATAGGTTGAATCTGATCCAACAAAATCTAACTTTGTTAAAAGTATTGTTGATAATAATCCCATTATTAGTATTATTATTAACCATGGCATTCTAGCTCTAACAGAAGATGCTACTTGTTGAAGCGGTGTGGCATTTTGGTCTTCTGCTACATCTCTTTCATGTTCTGAAGAACCAGCCAGTTTATATAAGTCTTCGCTTGCCTCTTCTTCCATAACATCTATAATATCATCTACTGTTATTATTCCCTTTAATACTCCTTGTTTATCTATTACTGGTATGGCAATTAAATCATATTTTGACACTAATCTAACTGCTTCTTCTCTATCTTCATCTACATCTATTGAAATAATATTTTCACTCATTAAATCTTCTACAATAACTGAATCTCTTGCTGTTATCAACTCTCTAAGAGATAAAACACCAACTAATTTTTCATCGTTATCTACTACGTAAATATAATATATCGTCTCTGCATCTAAAGCATTTTCTCTCATATGGTCTATAGCTTCTTTTGCCGTCATATTTTTATTTATTTCAATATAACCAGGAGTCATTATACCACCAGCTGAATCTTCATCGTATACTAATAATTCTTTAACATCATCAGCATCCTCTTTACTTAAAAGATTCATTATTTTATGTCTTTCTTCTTCTTCTATTTCGCTCAAAATATCTGTTAAATCATCTAATGACATTTGTTCTAAAATATTCCTACCATGTTCTTGGTCTATATTAGACAATATTGATTTAAAGAAATCTGGACCACTTTCTTCTAGAATAGAAGCCGACATATCTATTGGCAATACTTCAAATAATTTTATTTGCATATCTTCATCTAAATTTTCCATTACATCGAAAATATCCATAATATGATATTCTTCTAGTAATTCTATTAGATCTAATAATTTATTATTTTCAAGTAAGGATATAACATCCCTTAACAAATCCCTGGAATCTTCTTGTTTCTTATCCATATAATCCACCTTTATTTATCATTGTAACCAAAATTACTTATGTAATTTTGAGAGTTTCTCCAATTTTCTTTTACTTTTACCCATAATTGAAGATTAACTTTAGCTCCTAAAAGCAATTCCATGTCTTCTCTTGAGGACTTTCCTATTCCTTTTAGTTTTCTACCATTCTTTCCTATAATTATACCTTTATGTGAACTTCTTTCGCAACAGATAACCGCAGAAATGTCTATGATGTTTTTATCTTCTCTAAACTTCATTCTTTCTATTTCTACTGCAACACCGTGAGGAACTTCATCATGAACAAAGTGTAATACTTTTTCCCTAATTAGTTCAGAAACTAAAACTCTTTCTGGTTGATCAGTTATCATATAGTCCGGGAAATACTTTGGTCCTTCTTCAAGGTAACCTTCTATTACTTTTAGTAATTCTTTTACATTTCTACCTTTTAATGCTGATACTGGCACTATTTCTTTAAATATTCCTTCTTCATTATATAACTTCATTAAGTTAAATAAATCAGCTTCTTCTATTAAATCCATTTTATTTATTACTAAGACTACAGGAGTTTTTATATTTCTTAAATCTTCCATGATTTTTTTATCCCCTGGTCCTATTTTTTTCGATTCATCAACAACAAATAAAACCACATCTACATTTTTAAATGCATCTGTTGCTTGACTTACCATAAACTCACCTAATTTAGTTTTAGGCTTATGAATTCCTGGTGTATCTAAAAATACTATTTGGCAATCTTCATTTGTGTAAACTGCCTGTATTGTATTTCTTGTTGTCTGAGGTTTATCACTCATTATGGCGATTTTTTCACCTATTACATTATTCATTAATGTAGATTTACCAACATTTGGTCTACCTACTATACTTACAAAGCCTGACTTAAACATTTATGATTCTCCTAACTTTTCTTTTGATTGTTTATATTATTGTTCATTTTTTCCTAGGTTTATATATCTATTCATTTCACTAATATTTTTTATAAAAATTAAATAAACATCTAATATTATAACACATTTTAGTAAAAGTTAATTATTTTTAATTGGAAAACTAACATAGCCACTAAAATACCTAATAATGCTCCTGCAACTGCCTCCCAAAATGTATGTATCTTACCTTCTATTCTACTTTGTGCTACTAGTAGTGCCATAATATAAGCTAAAGCTGATACTAAAGGTCTTTCAATTAACATTGCAATTGATGTAGCTACGGCAAAGGCAAGAGCTGAGTGACCACTTGGCATTCCACCTTTTAGTGGTGTACCTGTTGATGTTAATGCTTTTACTACTACTACAGATATTAATACCAATACAATACATATTAATGTAACATGAGGGTCTGATTTTCTTATGGTAAATATTAATGATTTTGATAAATCTGCAAATTTATCATAAAATATGAGATAGCCAACAGCTACTGCATTTAACGCTGATATCAATACTCCTCCTGCTGCCACATCTTTTGCTATTTTAGCTAGCTTATGATACTTATCTGTAACCAAATCTACTGTATTTTCTATAGCAGTATTAAACATTTCAGCTATTATAACTAGAGAAATAGATAATATTAATATCATCATCTCCAATTTGCTTAAATCAAAACGCAAACTTACAATTAATACTGCTACTGCTATAAAGTAATGTATTTTCATATTTCGCTCATATTTAAATGTATATAATATACCCTGAATAGCTGCATTAAATGCTTCTATAATACTAGGGCGAGTTTTTTTATCTTTCATAAAAATTACTCCCTTGTTATACCAAGCTTATTTAAGATATGTTCTTCCTTTTCTCTCATTTCTTTTGTATTTTCTTCTGTGTCATGATCGTATCCTAATAAATGGAACATGCTATGACATACTAAAAAGCACACTTCTCTTTCAAAACTATGGTTATATTCTCTACTTTGTTCAAAAGCTCTTTCTAAAGAAATTACTATATCTCCTAAAGATTCTTCTCCAAAATCAACATCAAATTCTTCATCTACTAAAAGAGGAAATGATAATACATCTGTAGGTCTATTTACTCCTCTAAATTCTCTATTTAATTGATGTATTTCTTTATTGTCAACAAATGATAAACTTACTTCATAGTCATCATCATAACCTTCATAATCTAAACACTCAGATATAATATCTTTTATTTTTTCTATTAACTCTTCTTTCACTTCTAATTTATCTTGTCTATTGTCTATTATTAATTCCATGTTTCCACCTTCTATTATCGTCTTATTTTTTTGTACTTTTATCTTTTCCTTTTATCTCTTGTTTTTTATTTAAATTAAATTCTTCTTTTGTCTCGAACTTTTCATAAGCTCTAATTATTCTTTGAACTAGCTCATGTCTTACAACATCCTTTTCACTTAGAGCAATACTTCCTATACCACTTACATTTGAAAGTATTTTTGTAGCCTGAACTAAACCACTTTTTTTATTGTTTGGAAGATCCGTTTGAGTTATATCTCCAGTTACTACAGCTTTTGATCCAAATCCAAGTCTTGTTAAAAACATCTTCATTTGTTCTGGTGTAGTATTTTGAGCTTCATCTAGTATAATAAATGCATTATCTAAAGTTCTACCTCTCATGAAAGCCAGTGGAGCAACTTCTATTGTTCCTCGTTCTAAATACTTATTAAATCTATCAGGTCCTAGCATATCAAATAAAGCATCGTATAAAGGTCTTAAATAAGGATCTACTTTGTCCTTCATATCACCAGGTAAAAATCCTAAACTTTCTCCTGCTTCAACAGCCGGTCTAGTAAGGATTATTCTGCTTACTTCATCATTTTTAAAAGCTCTTACTGCCATAGCCACGGCTAAATAAGTTTTTCCTGTTCCTGCTGGACCAATCCCAAAAGTTATATCATTATTTCTAATCAAGTCCACATATTCTTTTTGACCTAAAGTTTTAGGTTGTACAGGATTTCCTTTTTTAGTTAAAACTATTATACCTTCTAACTCTTTTATCTTTTTTTCGCTTCCTTCTAATAATAATCCTAACGAGTAGGTAATACTTTGTTTATCTAAAGACTTTCCTTTAGATACTGAATCATAAAGTTCATTCATTAATCTAAGTGCTAAGTCTACATTTTTTTCTTCACCCATTAGCACTATATTACCTTCTCTTAGTATCACATCTATGTTTAGAGTATTTTCTATTAATTTTATATTTTCATCAAAATTCCCAAACAGTTCTCTTTCAAACTTCTCTTCTGATACTATAAATTTTTTTTGTATAATCAATTGAAATATTCCTCCTTAAGTGATGTATGGTTTATTAATTTTCTTTTTTATCATTAGTTTTTATATCTTCTTCTTTAAATTCATTTCTTATATCGTTAATAGGTCTATTTTCTGGATTAGAACTCTTTTGTTCCCCTTCTTCTTTCTTTTTCTTTTCTAAATTAGACTTAATTATAGCTTCTGCTTCACTTTTACTTAATATATCAAGCTGTGCTATATCTTCACTTGTAGTTACTGTTACTACATATTCTACCATACTTTTATTAACATTATATTTATCCTTCGAATCTACTATTCTTGCTGATACTGGAATTGTATAATCTAACTCTTTTAGTACTGCTGTAGATAATTCTTCTTTTATTTTTTCAACATCTATTTTATCTTCAACTTTTTTTACCTCATAAAAAGTGCTTATTATTATTTTTACAGGAAATGTATAATCTCCTATTTTAAGCTCGTGTGTTTTATTTTCAATTTCATAATCCTTATATTTTATGTTTCTCAATATTTTATATTTTTTATCATAGAAACTTATGGTATAAACTTTTTTCTTATTATCAGTTCTTTGATTTTTAATATCTATGTAATTTGAAGTTTTTTTTGCTTCATAAAAAGTCGTTGCCCAAACTTCTGGTAAAGCTGTCGTATTAGCTCCATTAACTAATACATCTCCTTTTTTTACTATGTCACCTTCTTCAACAAGTGCTTCACCACTTCTAGGTACTACTTTTTCTATTATACCATCTTTTGTTGCTATAATATTACAATAATTAGAGTTTTCCTTGGAATTTTGACTTTCATCTTTTTTAGTTATATTTACAAAAATATTAGTTCCTTTAACGTTTATTGATACATACGCAATTTGATTAAATTTACCCATTATACTGTCTCTTACAACTTTTCTATCTATGCTCTTTTTGTACACGCCCGGTTTAACTCCTTGTATGTAAAGTTCCTTTTTTAGAGCTGCTTTATCTATCCCCTCTGGAGCTGTAACATATACATCTGTAACAAACTGCGATGTAGACATTAATATGATTAAAGAAATTATTGCACAGATAACCATTCCCCTGTAAGTATATATTCTTTTAGCAATAAAAGGAATGCCTGTCTGTTTTTTAACCTTAATATTAAACTTATTGCTTCTATGAATTTTTTTTAACCTTTTAAAATTATCTCTATCAATATTAAATTGAATTTTAGTTTTTTCTATCCTATTTACATTGTAAACATATATTTTATTTCTTATAAGGTAATTTAAAAAGCTTTCTGTATCAAGTCCCTCTACAACAATTGTATAATATCCTCTTATGAAACTTATCACCACGATCTCCTCCTAATCAACATACTCTAGGGAGTATATAAGTCCTTTTATTCCAATTTCTTCTGTTTCTATATACTTTAATAAAAGTTTATCCCCAGTTATTTTTATTGTTTTAGCCTTAGTCTTTATTTTAATTAAATTAGTGTCATAAGTTATAATTGATAAATAGTTCTCTATCTTAATAAATGTATTGCTTACTAAAGTAACTGTTGGTTGTGTTACTTTCAAATCTGGTGATATATCCATAATGAAAATCCCCTCCTCTTGTATATTCTATTAATGTACCTCCTTAAAATTTCATAATTTTTATATCTTCATATAAAAAAAACTGAGAATACTCTCAGCATTTTTTATTTCATTTCTCTACTTATTTATAAACCATATGAAATAATTAAGAACTAGAGCATAAATCATCCACAGAATATACGGTATGTTTAAATAGGCTGCAATCGGCTTAATCTTATAAAACTTATAAATCATTATTAATACGAAACCCAAAAGTAGTATTAAATCTACTAAAGCCGTTAGTCTAAGTTGAAATCCAAAAAACAAAATAGACCACAAAAAATTTAGTCCTAATTGAGCCCAATAGTAAAACATAGCATCTTTTATTTTTGTTTCATTCTTATTTTGTGATAATATTATGTAAGAGGATGTTCCCATTAATATGTATAATACCGTCCAAACAACAGGAAATACTATACCTGGGGGTGAAAATCCCGGTTTAATAAGTTCATGATAATATGTTATTGTATCTACTCCACTTATAGCTTGGGCTAAAATACTACTTAAATATCCAACAAGCAATGGTATTAACACACAGCAGATATACTTTTTAACTTCTTTAACTGATATAATCAACTTCTTACCTCTCTTTCACTTATTATTCTTATGTATTTCTATTAAATAAATATGAACAAAAAGAAGTGATTATGATTATTTATTAATTACAACACAAAAAAACCTAGAGATTTCTCTCTAGGTTTTTATCTATTGTAAATTTTTCTTTACTAACTCATTTATTAGTTTTCCATCAGCTCTGCCTTTTACTTTAGGCATTATTGATGTCATAATTTTTTTCATATCTTTCATAGAAGTAGCTCCTACTTCAGATATAGTAGAAATTACAATTTTATTTAATTCTTCTTCGCTTAATTGTTGAGGTAGGTACTCTTTTAAAACTTCTATTTCTGCTTCTGCCTTGCTCACTAAATCTTCTCTCCCAGCTTTTAAAAACTCTTCACGAGAATCTCTAGTCTGCTTTAATTGCTTTGCAATAAGATCTACTATCTCATCATCTCCTAATTCAACTCTATTATCAACTTCGTATTGTTTAATAGAAGCTCTAATAAGAGTTATAACAGACTTCTTGATAGCATCTTTATTTTTCATAGAAGATTTTAGATCTTCTTGTAACTTTTGTTTAAGGGACATTCCCCTCACCTCTTTACTTCTATTTACTATCTTTTAGCGTTTTTTCTTCTAGCTGCTTCAGCTTTTTTCTTACGTTTAACACTTGGCTTATCATAGTGCTCTCTTTTTCTAACTTCTGACATTATGCCAGACATTGCACATTGACGTTTAAATCTTCTTAAAGCACTGTCCAATGATTCATTTTCTCTTACTCTTACTTCTGACATTCTTTTTCCCTCCCTCCGATTGCGCGAATTATGCTGGGACTGTAATCTGATTATATCTGCATCACTGCATTACAACCTCACACTTTGTTTATTATAAACTAAAATTAAACTTTTATCAAGTATTTAATTATTTATAATTTTAATTTATTTAAGAAAAAATTATTTTTTCTCTGCTTCATAATTAGGTAATTTTTTACCTGCTAATATATGATAGTGAAGGTGTTTTACTTCTTGTCCTCCGTCACTTCCACAGTTATTAATTATTCTAAATCCAGCATCACTAAAACCTTTATCTATAGCTATTTTATTTATAACAGAGTGAATGTGTGCAACAATTTCAATTTCTTTATCTGAAATATCTATTATACTATCATAATGTTTTTTTGGAACAACTAATATATGATATGGTGCAACAGGATTTATGTCATTAAAAGCTAGCACTTTATCATCTTCATATACTTTGTCACAAGGTATATCTCCATCTATTATTTTACAAAATAAACAATCCATTTTTCCACCTCCTCACTATTGATTATAACCCTAAAATTCTACATGTTATACTAAAATTCCTTCTACATATTCATCTTTTACTTCTATAATTTTAACTTTCAGTATTTTTCCACAAATATCTTCATTATAATTTACAAAAGTTTTTAAATAGTTAGGAGTTAATCCTTCATATTTGTTTTCTTCAGTTTTTTGTTCAAATAATACTTCAAATTCTTTACCTACCATTTTTGATGCAAATTTTTCAAAGTTTTCTTTATTTAACTGTAGAAGTTTTTCACTTCTTTCATGTTTTATTTGTGGAGAAACTTGATCTTTCATATCTGCCGCTCTAGTTCCTTTTCTTGGTGAATACTTGAATATATGCATTTGTGATAACTTAATATCTTTTAAGAAATTGTAAGTTTGTTCAAACTCTTCTTCTGTTTCACCAGGGAACCCAACTATTACATCAGTAGTTATTGTTACATTAGGGATTTCTCTTCTTAATTTATCAACTATTTCTTTATATTCCTCAGTTGTATATCTTCTGTTCATTCTTTCTAGTGTCTTATCACATCCGCTTTGTAGTGATAAATGATAATGAGGCATTACTTTTTCCATTTTTGATACTTCATTTACAAATTCATCTGTAAATAATATAGGCTCAACAGAACTTGTTCTTATTCTTTTTATTCCACCTATTTCATTTATTTTCTTAATTACATCTAAAAGGCCCACTTCTTCTTTTAAATCTTTTCCATAAGAAGCTACATGTATACCTGTAAGTACCACTTCTTCGTACCCATTTTCAGCTAAAGTTTTCGCTTCATTTGCTATGCTTTTAATATCTCTACTCCTTACTTTTCCACCTCTTGCGTAAGGTATTATACAGTAAGTACAGAATCTATCACACCCATCCTGTATTTTCATAAACGCTCTAGTTCTACCATTTGACTGGCTTATTTCTATATCTTCGAAAGCTCTAACTTTCATTATGTCATCAACTGTAGAAGCTTTTTTATCTCCTTCTACAACTTCTAGTTTTTTTATTTCATCAACTATCGTTCTTCTCTCATTGGTTCCCATTACAAGGTTTACTTCTTGTATTTCAAGTATTTCTTCTGGAGAAACTTGAGAATAACATCCAACAACAGCTATTATAGCATTTGGATTTTTCTTTTTCATCCTTCTTATATATTGACGTGATTTTCTATCACTCATATGTGTTACCGTACATGTGTTTATAACATAAACATCTGCATAATCTTCGCTACCAACTTGCTCATATCCGTCTTCTTTGAACATTTCAAGCATAGCTTCTGTTTCATATTGATTTACTTTACAACCTAAAGTATAAAAAGCTACTTTTTTCATTATATATTTCCTCCTAAGTCACTTAGCTCATATAAAACTATGGAAGAAGCAACTACAGATGCAGTTTCTGTTCTAAGTATTCTAGGTCCTAGAGAAACTACTTTTCCATCTATATTTTGAATTTTTTCAATTTCTTCTTCTTCAAATCCACCTTCTGGTCCAACAAAAATCCCAATTGTATTTGCACTAGAATCTTTTAAGCCTTCTTTTATAGAAATTGTTCTTTCATTTTCATAAGGGCAAAGATTTAAATCATTGTTTTTCATATCTTCTAAGGCTTCTTTAAAAGTTAAAACTCCTGTAAGTTTTGGTATTTTACCTCTTTTACTTTGTTTAGCTGCTTCGTAAATGATTCTTTCCCATCTTTCAATCTTTTTATCTTCTTTTTTATTGTCTATTTTCGTTACACTTCTTTTGGTTTGTACTAAAACTATTTCATCTACACCTATTTCTGTTAATTTTTGAAGTATTAATTCCATTTTAGTTCCTTTAGGCATACCTTGATATAACTTAACTTTTAAATCAGATTCACGTTTTATATTTGCTTTTTCAATTATGTCTAACAATATACTGTGTTTATTTATTTCTTTTATTTCACAAACATACTCATTATTGTCCATATCACAAACTTCTAATTTATCACTTTCTTTACATCGAAGAACTCTGGAAATATGCTTAACATCTTCACCTTCAATAATACAAGTATTTTGTTCTAAATTAATGTTATTTTTAGGCGTGAAAAATCTATCCATAATTTCACCTACTTAAGTTTTGATACTATAGCTGACCACTCGCCAAGTTTTACTATCTCAACTATCTCAAATCCATTTTTTTCTAAAGCTTCTACAACTTCATCTATTTTAGCATGAATTATTCCTGATGATATAAATACTCCATCTTTACTTAGGAATTTACTTATATCATTAGCCAATATTTTTATTATATCTGCTATTATATTAGCAACAATTACATCTGCTTTTCCTTCTACAACCTCAAATAAGCTACCATGTTTTACAACAACTTTGTCTGATACATTATTTAGTTCACAGTTTTCTTTAGACACTTTCACTGCTACTTCATCTAAATCTCCTGCAACAACTTCTTTTGCTCCAAGCTTAGCAGCTGCTATAGCTAGTATTCCACTACCACATCCTATATCAAATACTCTTTTAGTACCATCTACGTATTTTTCTAATTCTCTTATACACATAGAAGTTGTTTCATGAGTTCCTGTTCCAAATGCCATGCCTGGATCTAATTCTATTACTAAATTACCTTCTTGATTTTCATAGTCTTCCCAAGTAGGTTTTACTACTATCTTTTGACCAACTTTAGTAGGCTTATAATATTTTTTCCATTCATTAGCCCAGTCTTCTTCTTTTACTTGTCCTAAAGACACACTTCCTTCACCTATATCTATACCGTAATCTTTTAAACCTAAAACCTTTTGTTTTATGTTTTCAATAACTTCCATCACATTTCTTTCTTCTGAAATATATGTTTTTATAAGTACTCCATCTTGTCCGCTTTTTTTGAATACTTCTTCTTCTACATAATCCCAATCATATTCATTTTTCTTTTGGAATATGAAATCCTTAGGATCTTCTATTATTACGCCACCTGTTCTTTCATTTTCTAATATGTTAGTTATGGCCTCTACTGCTTCCGTAGTTGTTTTTATAGTTACTTCAATCCAATTCATATGTAAACCTTCTTTCAAAATTTTATCTCATTTTTTCATAAACTTTATTATATCATAATTATTATTATCTTTTATATAATTCTTTAATCTATTTTTTCATAAAGTATACATAAAATACAGAACATCATGTCTAAGTACAACTCAATTTAATAGAAGATATTAAATACAGCAAAAATATTCTAATAAATAATATTAGAATATTTTAATATTTATATATTTTTATTCTAAACTAAAACCTCTTTCATTTCTTTCACATATTTATATACATGTTCTCCTGCATTTGCGCCATAATTTTCAATAATTTTGACTATTGCACTTCCAACTATTACACCATCAGCTTGTTTAGAAATTTCTCTACATTGTTTTGGAGTATTGATTCCAAATCCAACTGCACAAGGTGTAGATGTAACTTTTCTTACCATATCTACCGTATTAGATATATCGGTTTTTATATTATTTCTTACACCGGTTACACCCATAGAAGATACTATATAAACAAATCCCCTAGATTCTTTTGCAATAGAATATATACGTTCTTTAGATGTTGGTGAAATTAGAGAAATTATATCCACATTATTTTTTAAAGCTATTTTATTAATTTCACCTTTTTCCTCAAACGGCAAGTCAGGTATTATAATACCATCCACTCCTATTTCATTGCATTTATTAAAAAATTTATCATATCCATAATTATAAACTGGATTTAAATAAGTTAAAAACACTAACGGTACAGAAATTTCTTTTCTTATTTCTTCTACCATTTTAAATATTTTTTCTATTGTGGTTCCAGATGATAAAGCTCTAATATTAGCACCTTGTATAACTATTCCCTCTGCTATAGGGTCTGAAAAAGGTATGCCTATTTCAATTAAATCAGCTCCTCCCCTTATCATTTCTCTTATATACTCTTTTGTTTTATCTAAACTAGGGTCTCCTGCTGTTATAAATCCAATAAATGCTTTTCCATTGCTAAATGCATTTTTTATTTTACTCATATATTTCTTCCCCCTTATATCTTGCAATTTGTGCTACGTCTTTATCTCCACGTCCAGAAAGACAAACAATCACAATCTCATCCTTACTCATTTTAGGTGCTATTTCCTTTACATAAGCTATTGCATGTGCGCTCTCAATTGCACATATTATTCCCTCTATTTTTGCTAGATATTGAAATGCTTCCACAGCTTCTTCATCTGTTACTGGCAAATATACTGCCCTTTTTGTGTCATGTAAATGTGCATGCTCAGGCCCAATCCCAGGATAATCTAATCCTGCTGAAATTGAGTACACAGGTGCAATCTGCCCATCCTCATCTTGACAAAAATATGATTTCATACCATGAAATACTCCTAATGAACCTTTTGAAATAGTAGCTGCATTTTTGTCAGTATTTATTCCAAGTCCAGCTGCTTCACACCCAATTAATTTTACATCTTTATCATTTATAAAGTTATAAAACATCCCCATTGAATTACTTCCACCGCCAACACAAGCTACAACAGCTGAAGGTAGCTTATTCTCTTTTTGTAAAATTTGTTTCCTTGCCTCTTTACTTATTACACTTTGAAAGTCTCTTACTATAGTAGGAAATGGATGAGGACCCATTACAGAACCCAGCACATAGTGTGTATCACTTACACGACTTGCCCATTCCCTCATAGTCTCATTTACTGCATCTTTTAATGTCATTGTTCCACTTATTACTTGATTTACTTTTGCTCCTAAAAGCTTCATTCTATATACATTTAATGCTTGCCTTTGTGTATCTTCCTTCCCCATAAATATTTCACATTTCATATTTAATAAAGCTGCTGCTGTTGCTGTAGCTACACCATGTTGACCAGCTCCAGTCTCAGCTATCACTCTAGTTTTGCCCATTTTTTTAGCTAAAAGCACCTGACCTAATACATTATTAATTTTATGAGATCCAGTGTGATTTAAATCTTCTCTTTTTAAATAGATCTTAGCTCCTCCTAAGTCTTCCGTCATATTTTTAGCAAAGTATAACATTGATGGTCGCCCTGCATATTTGTTTAATAGTTCTGATAATTCTTCCAAAAACTCCGGATCTTTTGAATAATATTCATAGCTCTTTTCCAATTGAATAATCTCATTCATTAATATTTCTGGTATATATTGACCTCCGTGAATTCCAAATCTTCCTTTAGACATTTCTTATCTCCCTTACTATTTTCAAAATTTTTTCTCTATCTTTCTCCCCATTACTTTCTACTCCGCTACTAATATCTACTGCATAAGGATTTACTTCTCGTAATGCTTTATTTAAATTGGTTTTATCAACACCTCCTGCTAAAAAAAATCTTTTTTCTAACTTTGGAATTAAGCTCCAATCAAAGCTTTTTCCTGTTCCTCCTTTTCCTTGATCTAATAACAAGTAATCAGCTACTGTGTGTCTAGATTTTATAATATCTTGTGTTGACTTAACTTGAACCGCTTTTATTATTGGACAAAATATTTTAGATTTCAATTTATTAACATATTCTTCACTTTCTCCACCATGTAGTTGAACTATATCAATTGCCTTATTTTCCAAAAGATTTACTATATAATCTATATCTTCATTTACAAATACACCTACTACTTCTATTTCTTTATTTAAATATTTTCTATATTCCATAGCTTGATGTAATGTTACTTGACGTTTGCTATTTGCAAATACAAATCCTATATAATCTGGCTTTGCTTCATTTACATATTCTATATCTTTCATTCTAAATAATCCGCAAATTTTAATTTTAGTCATCACAGCCACCTCTTAGTAATAACAAGTCTTCCTTCTTATTATTACTTCTCATAAAAGTTTCTCCTATTAATACTGCATTCACATTTTTTTTATATAGTAGTTTAATATCTTCAGGTGTTTTTATTCCACTTTCAGCTACAAATATTTTGTCCTTTGGAACCAATTCTCTCAATTTTATACTATTATTAATGTCCACTTGAAAATTTTTTAGATTTCTATTATTTACTCCTATAATCTTTGCATCTGCCAGCAATGCCATTTCAATTTCTTTCTCAGTATGTGATTCTACTAAAACCGACATACCTAATTCTTCTGCTCTTTTAATATTTTCTCTAAGACTTTCATCATTCATTAAAGAAGAAATTAGTAATATAGCTGATGACCCTAGTATTTTTGATTCATAGATTTGATAAGTATCTACTATAAAATCTTTTCTTATAGCTGGTATATCAACACTCTTAGCTATTTCTTCTAAATGCTTATCACATCCTAAAAAGTACCGAGGTTCCGTTAATACCGATATGGCGCTAGCTCCTATTTCATCGTATTCCTTCGCGATATTTAAATAATTAAATTCTTCAACTATTATTCCCTTAGATGGAGATGCTTTTTTTACTTCACATATAAATGACATCCCTCTACTTTTTAAAGATTTCTCAAAAGGAAAATCATAGGTTATTTCAAAATTTTCAACTTGTTTTTTGATTTTTTCAATTGGCTTAATGCTCTTTTTTATCTCTACTCTTTTTTTTGTATCTGCAACTATTTTATCTAATATCATATTCTTCACCCAAATTATTAGATAGCATAATAAAAGTATCTAGCTGATTTTTTGCTTTTTTAGTATCTATAATCCTCTCTGCCTGTGATATACCCTCTTGTAAATTTTCTGCCTTGCCTGCAACATATAGGGCTGCTGCTGAATTCAAAACTACGGCATCTCTTTTAGGTCCCTTTTCTCCATTCAATATCTGTATCGCTATCTTTGCATTGTCTTCGGGTGTACAACCTACTAGGTCTTTTTTATTACATCTATTCATTCCCAATCCTTCTGGTGTAATTGTATAGGAATTTAATTTTCCATCATTTACTTCACACACCTTTGTTGGAGAACTTAAAGAAATTTCATCTAGTCCATCTAATCCAAATACTACCATGGCCCTTTTAACTTCTAAATTGCTTAAAACCTTGGCCAAAGGTTCTACCAAACTTTCATCATACACACCCATAAGTTGCATATTAGCACTGGCTGGATTTGATAAAGGTCCTAATATATTAAATACCGTTCTAATTTCTAACTCTTTCCTTATAGGGGCTACAAGCTTCATAGCATTGTGGTAATTTTGTGCAAACAGAAAACATATTTTTATGTTTTTTAAAATTTCTACACTTTGTTCTACAGGAATGTTTATATTAACTCCAAGTGCTTCTAATACATCTGCAGATCCACATTTACTAGTAGCCGCTCTATTTCCATGCTTAGCTACAGGCACACCTGCTGCAGATACTACTATGGATGAGATTGTTGATATATTAAATGAATTTGATTTGTCTCCTCCTGTACCCACAATTTCCATCAAATCTCCTTTATAAACTAATTTTGTACAATGTTTTCTCATTATACATGCTGATGCAGTAATCTCATCTATAGTTTCTCCTTTTAAACTCATCGCTGTAAGAAAAGAACTTATCTGTACTGGAGTAGCATTACCACTCATAATTTCATCCATAACTATTTCTGTCATTTTTCTAGAAAGATTTTCTTTATTTGATAGTTTGTAAATAGCTTCCTTAATCATAATTAATCACCTCTATAAAGTTTTCTATTATTTTTCTACCTTTTGGTGTTAAAATGGATTCTGGATGAAATTGAAGACCATATACTGGATAATTTTTATGTTCTATTGCCATTATTTCTCCATTCTCTGTAGATGCTGTTATGACTAATTCTCTTGGTAGTTTGGATGCCAATCCAACTAATGAATGATATCTTCCTACACTGATTTTCTGATTTAATCCTTTAAATAGGATTCTTTTATTATCTAAATTAATTATTGATTGCTTTCCATGCATTAGTTTGTCTGCATAAGATACAACCCCTTCAAAAGCCTCAAATATTGCTTGGTGACCCAAACATATTCCTAATAAAGGTTTTTTATTATAAAAGTGTCTAACTAATTTTATACATATTCCTGCTTCTGATGGTTTGCCTGGACCTGGTGAGATTACTATAGCATCTGGATTTAATTTTTCTATTTCATTTATAGTTAATTCATCGTTTCTAATTAACTTTATATCTTGTTTTACTGATTTATTATCTTGAATTACACTTCCTATTAACTGATACAAATTATAAGAAAAACTATCGTAATTATCTATCAATAAAATCATTTTTCCACCCCTCTATATATTTTGAATTGCATTTATTAACGCTTTGGACTTATTAATACATTCTTCATATTCTTTATCTGGTTGGCTATCAGCCACAATTCCTGCACCTGAGTTAACAAATACTTTATCCTCCTTTTTATAAGCTAAACGTATAGCTATACAAGTATCTACATTTCCATTGAAGTCTAAGTATCCAATAGCACCACCATATATACCTCTTTTATTATTTTCTAACTCACATATTATTTCACAGGCTCTTATCTTAGGTGCTCCAGATAGCGTACCAGCTGGTAGTATTGCATCTACTGTATCAACAGCAACTTTATCTGATTTTATTTTTGAGGTTACAGTTGAGCCAATATGCATTACATGGGAAAATTTTTCAATATTCATATATTGATCGACTACTACACTTCCAAATTCGCTTATTTTACCCAAATCATTTCTAGCCAAATCCACAAGCATGTTGTGTTCAGCTAATTCCTTTGCATCACTTAATAAATCTAGCTCTAACATTTTATCCTCATACTCATTTTTCCCTCTTCTTCTCGTTCCTGCCAATGGATAGGTGTACAGTACTTTATCTTCCAACCTTACAAGTGTCTCCGGCGACGCTCCTATAATTTCTAGATCATTACTGTAAATATAAAACATATATGGTGATGGATTCGTTGTTCTTAATTTCATATATACATCTAGTAAGCTACCTTGAATTTTTGCTTCAAATCTATTTGACAGCACCACTTGAAATATATCGCCTTCTCGTATATGTTCCTTAGCTTTATTCACCATGTGACAGTATTCATCTTTTTCAAATAGTGGTTTTATTTCTGATTTTAATGTTGCTTTTTCTATCACCTGTTGTTTCCCATTATCAATTAAACTTGATATTTTTTCTAACTCCATAATTGCATTATTGTATTCAGTTTCAATTTCATTAGTTTTAGCATTAGCTATTAGTATGATTTTATTAAATGAGTGATCAAAGGCAATTACCTTATCAAATAACATCAAATCAACGTCTTTAAAATCCTCCTCATCATAGTTATATAGATTTAAAGTTGGCTCACTATATTTAATATAGTCATAAGAAAAATATCCCATTAAACCACCTGTAAATGGTGGTAGATAATCAAACCTAATGCTTCTGTTCTCATCAATCAGCTTTTGAATATAATTACCTGGCTTTTCTGTTTTAATTGATATTTCCGTACCTGAAGTCACGTTAATGTCATTATTATTGCAAACTAGCCTTAGTACGGGGTCAAACCCTAAAAAAGTAAACCTACCACTTTTTCTATCATTTTTATTACTCTCAAACATATAACAATATTTACTTACATTTTTTAATACTTTCAATACATCTATAGGGTCATTATCTTTAAGCTCCTTTTCAAAACTAATTGGTATTCGCTTATAGTCACTCTCCCTAGCAATTTTTTTAGCTTCCTCCATGTTAGGCCTATACACTACAATCCCCCCCTTATTTTTGCTTAGCATAATATGCTAAATCAATTATCTTTACTAGTCATCTGCATGTGACAAGGTATTATTGGTTTTAAACATCAAAAAACTCGCCCTCGACAAAAATTTTGTCAAGGACGAGTTTATATACATACCCGTGGTACCACCTTGTTTCGTGATATAAATAAGCACAACAGTGCATAAAAATCACCTCTTAGCAGAATACTAACATATTCCCGGCAACTAACGTATGCCAACACGTTACAGAATACTCAGTAGCAACACTACCTTTCACTGTACCCTCGGCGGTCCATTTAATAAACTGCGTTCTATTCGGCTCTCAGCTACCCGAATTCTCTGTAAAGTGCACGATTATTTTTATCTCCGCTTCAACGGTTTATTCAAATATCATTTTTTATAAATTGTATTCATTAAATTTCTATTTGTCAATCTTTTTTTATTTTTTTATATCTTCGAGTATCTATGGATATTGTCTTATAATAATAAAATCATAAATAAAAAAAGTAAAAATCAACATTAACACATAAAATTAATGAAAATTTTTACTTTTACTATTTTAATTATTTTTTCTTAAAACCTCTAAGCCAACTATCAATTTTATCTCCTAAGCTTTTTTGCCTTTCATGCACCTCTTCGCCACACTCTTTAGCAAATTGTCTTACTAGTTCTTTTTGTTTATCATTAAGTTTTCTAGGTATCTCAACCGTTACTTTAACATATTGATCTCCTCTAACATTAGATCTTAATTTTGGTATACCTTTACCTTTTAATCTAAATACTGTTCCTGTTTGAGTGCCCTCTGGAACTTGGTATTGTACTTTTCCATCTAATGTTGGAACTTGTATTTCATCTCCAAGAGTAGCTTGTGCAAATGTTATAGGCATTTCTAAATAAACATCATATCCTTCTCTTGTGAATAATTGATGAGCATTTACACTTACTTCAATGTATAAATCTCCTCTTGGTCCGCCTCTAGTTCCAAGTTCACCTTGACCAGAAAGTTTAATCATTTGGCCTTCATCTATACCTGCTGGCACATCAACTTCTATAGTCTTAGTTTTTCTTATACTTCCTTTTCCATGGCATTTACTACATGGAGAATCGATAACTTCTCCTTCACCGTTACATGTAGAACATGTTCTCGTGCTTGCTATATTACCGAAAGGAGTTCTTTGAACTGATTGTACTTGACCGCTACCATTACAAGTAGGACAAGTTTTCTTTGAAGTTCCTGGTTTTGCGCCACTTCCATGACATTCATCGCATTCTTCACTTCTATTAATTTTAACTTGAACTTTTTTACCAAAAGCAGCATCCTCGAAAGATATATTTATTCTTTGTCTTATATCAGCTCCACGTTCAGGCCCTCTTCTTCTTTGTCTTCCACCACCGAAGCCTCCGCCAAACATATCGCCAAATATATCTCCAAATATATCATCAAATCCACCAAATCCTTGACCGCCGAAACCTCCGTCACCACCAAATCCTTGGCCATTTACACCTTCATGACCAAATTGATCATAATTTTTCCTCTTAGTTTCATCTGATAATACTTCATAAGCTTCATTTATCTCTTTAAATTTTTCTTCCGCTTCTTTGTCACCTGGGTTTTTATCTGGATGATATTTCATTGCTAATTTTCTATAAGCCTTCTTTATCTCCGTTGCATCCGCACTTTTGCCCACGCCTAAGACATCATAGTAGTCTCTTTTAGTACTCAAGTTTTGTCACCACCTTTATATTACAAAACAATAGCTTGTAGAATATTAAACTACAAGCTATTATTAATTGTTTTAAACAGATTAATATCCTTAATTTATTATACACAATCTGTATGTTTTTGCAATTAAATCTTATACTTCTTTAAAGTCTGCATCTACTACATCATCATTTGATTGATTTTCTTGTGTTTGTTCTCCACCTTGAGCTGCTTGTTCAGCTTGAGCTTGTTGATACATTTGCTCAGAAACTTTGTGGAATTTATTCATTACTTCATCTATTGCTGCTTTTATTTCTTCAGCTGTAGAAGCTTCTTTATCTTTTACTTCTTTTAATGAAGCAATAGCAGCTTCTATTGCAGATTTATCATCAGCATTTACTTTATCACCAAGTTCGTTTAAAGTTTTTTCTGTTTGATATATAGTTGAATCAGCTTGGTTAAGAGCTTCTATTCTATCTTTTTTAGCTTTATCAGCTTCAGCATTCATTTCAGCTTCTTTAACTTTTCTTTCTATTTCATCTTCACTTAAATTAGTTCCTGAAGTTATAGTAACTTTTTGTTCTTTTCCAGTTCCTAAATCTTTAGCTGTAACGTGAACTATACCGTTAGCATCTATATCGAAAGTAACTTCTATTTGAGGTATTCCTCTTGGTGCTGGTGGTATTTCAGATAATTGGAATCTACCTAAAGTAGTATTGTCGAAAGACATACTTCTTTCACCTTGAAGAACATGTATATCAACAGCAGTTTGGTTATCTGAAGCAGTTGAGAATACTTGTGATTTTTTAGTTGGTATAGTAGTATTTCTTTCTATTATCTTAGTCATTACGTTACCCATAGTTTCTATTCCTAGAGATAATGGAGTTACGTCTAATAATAATAAGTCATTAACTTCACCAGTTAATACACCAGCTTGTATAGCAGCACCAGCAGCAACACATTCATCTGGGTTTATACCTTTGTGAGGTTCTTTTCCTATGAATTTCTTAACAGCATCTTGAACAGCTGGTATTCTTGTAGATCCACCTACTAATAATACATCGTCTATTTCTGATACAGAAAGTCCAGCATCAGATAAAGCTCTCTTAGTTGGTTCCATAGTTCTTTCTACTAAATCATGAGTTAATTCATCAAATTTAGCTCTTGATAAATCTATATTCATATGCTTTGGTCCACTTGCAGTAGCTGTTATGAATGGTAAGTTTATGTTTGTTGTCATTGTTGAAGATAATTCTTTTTTAGCTTTTTCAGCAGCTTCTTTTAATCTTTGAAGAGCCATATTGTCTTGTCTTAAGTCAACACCTTCAGCTTTTTTAAATTCCTCAGCTAAGTAATCTATTATAACTTTATCAAAGTCATCTCCACCTAATCTGTTGTTACCAGCAGTAGCTAAAACTTCGAAAGTACCATCACCTATTTCAAGTATAGATACGTCGAAAGTACCTCCACCTAAATCGAATACTAATATTTTCTTATCTTGATCTAATTTATCCATACCGTATGCAAGAGCTGCTGCAGTTGGTTCGTTTATTATTCTCTTAACTTCTAATCCTGCTATTCTACCTGCATCTTTAGTTGCTTGTCTTTGAGCATCTGTAAAGTAAGCTGGAACTGTTATAACAGCTTCTTTAACTGGTTGACCTAAGTAACTTTCAGCATCAGCTTTTAATTTTTGAAGTGTTATAGCTGATATTTCTTGTGGTGTATATGATTTTCCTTCTATATTAACCTTGTAATCTGTACCCATATGAGTTTTTATAGATATTACTGTATTATCAGCATTTGTCACTGCTTGTCTTTTTGCAGGTTCTCCTACTATTCTTTCTCCATCTTTTGTAAAAGCAACTACAGATGGAGTAGTTCTCATACCTTCGCTATTTGCTATTATTTGTGGTTCTCCATTTTCTAAAACAGCAACACATGAGTTTGTTGTTCCTAAATCTATTCCTATTACTTTTGACATAATTCATTTCCTCCTTAATTCTTCATCTATTTAAATTTTAATAATTTGTTATTTTAATTAACAAGAAACTTTAACCATTGTAGGTCTTATTATTTTTGTATTTAACTTATAACCTTTTTGTAGTACCATCACAACTTTGTTTGGTTCTACTCCTTCTACACTTTCTTGCATTACAGCTAAATGTAAATTTGGGTCAAAATCTTCATTTAATGCATTAATTTCTTCAACCTCAAATTTTTGTAAACAGTCTATTAACTGTTTATGTACAAGTTCAATACCTTTGTACATGTCATCTTCTTTATCTGCACAAGCATCCATAGCTCTTTCCATGCTATCAATAACAGGTATTAATTCTGTAATTATTTTTTCATTGGCAAATATACCTATAGTTTGCTTTTCTTCTTGAGTTCTTCTCATATAATTAGAATATTCAGCTTGAAGTCTTTTATATTTGTCTTCTTTTTCTTCTACTTGTTTTTCAAGTTCTTCTATTTTGTCATTTATTTTTTTTTCTTCTAACTTAGAGTTTATATCTGTTACATTCTCTTCACACGTAGTTTCTGCTTCTACATTTTCTTCAGATGTTTGCGCTACTTCCTCTTCATTAGAAGTGCAATTTTCTTGTATTTTTTCATCCTGATTCATGTTATTTTCCAAGATTTACACCCCTCAGCTTAAAATTTATTTGATTTATTATTTAATAATATATTCATATAATTTATTATAGAATATATTCTAGAATAATCCATTCTTGTTGGTCCTATAAAACTTATACGCCCAATCAAATCATTATCTACTTTATAGGTGGCTGTTACAACGCTACATTCTTGAGCTTGTTCACAATCATTATCACTACCAATAATAATTGTAGCATTATCTTTTAATATACCCTTTGACTTAACAATTTTTGCAATTGTTTCTTTTGTCCCTAACATATCTAAAAAGGACCTAGCCTTTAATACATCATTAAATTCTGGATAATTAAAAATATTAGTGGCTCCATTTAAAGTCATTGAAAGCTCTTCTTCAGTAGGATTTGTATTTAACAGATTAACTAATTGGTCTATTATAGATGAATATTCTCCAATTTCATATTTTATATATGCTATTAATCTATCATCTATTTCTGTTATAGTTTTGCCAGAAAGCTTTCTAGTTAAGTTATCAGAAATCAAATTCAACTTAGCTTGATCTAAATCAATTTTAGCACTTAAGCTGGATTTTTTTATATCGCCTTTTTCTGTAACTACTATTAATAAAATTTCACTTTCATGCATTCTGACCAATTGAATATGTTTAATTTCACTTAAAGTAGCCAAATGTTTTGTCATTGCAACTGTAGTATAATTAGTAAGTTGAGATAACATTTTTGATGTTTCATGTATTAGGTCTTGAATATGATTCATATTACCATCTACACATCTTTCAATTATCTCTTTATCACTATCACTAAGTTCTATAGTGTTCATAAGAGAATTTACGTATAGCTTATAGCCCTTTTCTGTTGGAACTCTTCCTGCAGATGTATAAGGTTGAACTAAGTATCCTAGTTCTTCTAAGTCGGCCATTTCATTTCTAATAGTTGCTGCACTAACACCAAGGTTATATTTTTTTGATATTGTTCTAGACCCTACAGCTTCAGCTGTTTCTATATAATCTTTAACTATTGCTTTGAGGATATTCATTTTTCTTTCATTCAATTCCATTTTCAAATACCTCCTTCGCTGTTAGCACTCACTAAATTTGAGTGCTAAAAAGATTATATATATTATATACCACGTTAATTTTTCATTGTCAATAGGTTTTAAATAATTTGTTTTCTTATTTTATAAATTCAACAAAAACACTGTTAGATATTTCTCTACCTTTTTGAGTCAATATCATACCTTCATCGCTAATTTTAATTAATTTCATTTTTTTCAACTTATTAATTTCTTTTTCATATACTTCTTCAAAATGAATATTATATTTTTTATAAAAATCTTTAAATTTTATGCCTTCATTCATTCTTAAACCTAAAAATATACTTTCCTCTATTTTATCTTTAATACTTAATTTTTCTTCCCACTCTATGGGTTTTTTACCAGCATTTATTGTATTTTCATATTTATTTAGCTCACACAAATTATTATATCTTGTTTCATTTAAAAAACCCGATGCTGAGGCACCTAATCCAATGTAATTTTGACACTTCCAATATAAAATATTGTGCTTACATTCAAATCCTTTTTTTGAATAATTGGATATTTCATATTGATTATACCCATGTGATTTCAAATAATTTATCGTATATTCATACATTTCAATATCTGTATCTTCATCTAACAACTTAAATTCTTTTCTTTCATACATTTTAAATAATTCTGTACCTTCTTCTAGAATTAAAGAATATGCAGAAATATGAGTAGGATTCAATTTTACAATTTTTTCTAGGGATTCTATCCAATCCTTTTTGCTTTGATTCGGAAGAGCGTACATAAGATCAATATTTATATTTTCAAAGCCAACTTCTTTAGCTTGATAGTAATTTTCTTCAAATTCTTCATATGTATGTATTCTTCCTATATATTCTAAGTGGTTATTTTGCACTGCTTGTAAACCAATACTTAATCTAGTTACACCACATTCTTTCATTGTTTTTAATTTATTTAAAGTTAGTGTACCAGGATTACATTCCATGGTTATTTCTGCATTATTTTTTATACTAAAATTATTTTTTACATTATCAAACAAAAACTTAATTTCACCTTGATTTAATATACTAGGTGTTCCTCCTCCAATAAATATTGTATCTATTTCTCTTACTTCTTCTTTATAAAATTTCATTTCTTTTTGTAAAGCACTTAAATATTTTCTTTTTTCATCCAAGTTTAATTTATATGAATTAAAATCACAATATTTACACTTTGATATACAAAAAGGAATGTGTATGTATAAACCTAACATATGTTTTCTCCTTATATAATTTTTCTAGCTACTATATTATTACCCACTCATATCTTTGATTATTTTATATTTTGTTATTTGTGTGCACAAAAATATCCTACATGACAGATTTTAAAGTCTATCATATAGGATATATACATTTAAATTTATTTATTACTTATAGATACTTTTCCTGGTCTTCGTATATCAGAAGCTCCTATATATTTACCATTTTCTATTCCTGCAGCTTGAACAGCTCCGAAATATAAGTTATCTGTAGATTTAATTACAGGATATTTAGTAGTACTAATATCTATGATAGATTCCCTGTTTTCATTATCTTCTGCTAATATTGTTCCTTTTGAATAGAAAGTAACTCTATTTTTATTTATTGATTCTTGTAAGTCTTTTTCAAAGTATAATTTGTCGACTAAAACAGGAACTAAAACTTTAACTATTCTATTTCCTCCAGGAGTCCCAATAGCTAATGTAAAGTTATCACCTTTCTTAACTATAGTAGGAGATGTAAATGTTCTAGGTTTTTTACCTGGTGCATATTTATTAATACCACCCTTACTAAAGTTACTCATTGTTCCATTTAGATAGAATCCGTCCACTAGCGTTTCTGAACCAAAGAAATGACCTAGTGTATTTGTAGATGAAACTACCATACCATTCTTATCTACAATTGAAAAATGTGTAGTACTTTCAGATTCTTCATCATCTTGATATTTTACATTCCCCATATTAATCAGCGATTTTATATTACTTTCTGAAGTCATTGTTTTATAGTCAATGTTTACAAAATCAGGGTCACCAATTTTTTTCACTCTTTCATATGTTGATAAGTCAGTGGCTGTATTAAGAGTATCTAAATAATCATTAGCATCCTTTAAATCTAAATCTTTATCTTTAGCAAGTTGTTCAATTATTTCCATAGTTTGAATTAATGTTGCCCCAGAGAAAGGTGCTGGTGCAGAAACTACATGGTATCCATTAAACTCTCCAGAAACAGGTTCTACAACATCTACTTTATAACTTTTCATATCATCAACAGTTAAGGCTGATTTTTTAGATACATTAGTAGCTATAACATCTTCATAAAAACCTTTAGCACCATTTGACTTAATGTATTCTAATGTTTCTGCTAAGTCTTTTTGAACTAAGTTCTCACCTTTTTTTATTAACTGTCCATTATTTACATATGCACTATTATTCATAAGTGTTGCTGAATATACATTTATAACTTTCTCTAACTCTTCATCAACTTTAAAACCATTTTTTGCTAAATCTATTGATGGCTGAATTAAGTCTTTAAATTCCATACTTCCATAATCTTGAGATACCTTTTCCATACCAGCCACAAATCCTGGTACTCCAATATTGCTTTTTTTAGTACTCTGAGATAAAGGTGCTACATCTTTATAATCATAGAATTTATATTCATCAGAAGATGGATTGTATATAAGCATACCTCCACCTCCACCAATTCCAGATCCATATGGTTCTACAACTCCTAAAGCATAAGCAACTGCAACCGCAGCGTCTACTGCATTACCACCTTTGGCAAGAATTTCTTCTCCTACTTGTGTAGCCAATTCATTAGATGTACTTATACTATAAGAATATTTAGAGTTAATTTTAGATAAACTATTATTGTTTAATAAATTCTTTTTAATATAGAAACCACCAACTATAGATATTATTAATATAAATACAGCTAATATTTTCAAACTTTTTATTCTTTTCTTTTTAGTTTTCATTTTTTTATTTTTACTATACTTCTTACTCATACATAACTTCCTTTTTCATATGATTTTTTCCCCGTTAACTTAAATTTACTTATAATTGATATTATTAATATCTGTAATATATTTATGTTTAAATGGTATATATATAGTAGTTCTTATTGAGCTTATTGTAAAGTATTTTGTTGCGTTTGTTCTAAACTATTTGGTTGTGTTTGTTGCAAATTATTTGGTTGTGTTTGTTGCAAAGTACCATCTTGTGTTTGTTCAACATTTTCCTTTTTAGTAATATCTGTTTTAATAATATTTTTCAATGTTAATGTGTCTCCTGTCACTTCAAACTTAGATTTATCCAAGTCCTTAGCTAGAGTTGCAAATATTCTTTTTTGATAAAACTTATTCGTAGTTGGCACAGGATACCCATTTACTATCCTTACTGGAACTACTTCAAAAGTACCCTCACCTTTTTCATTAATATAGTAGTTTAGTACCATACTATCTTTTGTTCTAGTCCAACCTTGATCAAAGACAAAGTTACCCATACTATAGAATATAATTCCGTCCTTATATGTTTGTATAGGTTGTAATACGTGAGGATGTGATCCTATAATTACATCTGCTCCAGCGTCAATTAAAGACTTAGCAATTTTCTCTTGTTCTTCACTCTGACCGACACCATACTCAACACCCCAGTGTAGATTAACTACAACTAAATCAGCTTTTTGAGATGCTTCATACACTAGTTTATTATAACCAGGGTACATAGTCGATAATATACCTGCTTCTGTTCTACTCGCACTGAAGTCTTTTGGTACTATATCACTTATACCTAAAGTTGCAACTTTTATACCATTAACTTCTTGAATATCATAAGTCGCAGCATCATCTCTATTCTTTCCAGCACCAACATATTTTAATCCTGCAGATTTAACAGCATCGATAGTACTTATTACTCCATCTCTACCAAAATCACCTAAGTGATTATTAGCTAAGTTAGCCATTGTGAATCCACTATTTTTTAAAAGTTTTGAAACTTTTGTTTCTGCATATAAATGAATTTCTTTGTCACTTTTTTTGAAATCATCCGGATTATCAAGTAAAGCACTTTCTACATTTCCTGAAACATATTGTGAATCTTCCCATAAATATGATACATCTTTAAACACACTTTCATAATTATCTAACTCACTTTTAATCTTAACTGATCTTCCTAGCATCATATCTCCAACAAAAGTAAGTTGAGCTAACTTATTATCTGAATAATTAAGTTTAAGTTTTTCATTATTACTATTTGCATATACAAAAGTTGATCCAAAAACTATACTTGCAAGTAAAAATATTATTACTAATGTTTTTTTGCTTGTAATTTTAGGTTGATTTTTAATTTTTATCTGTAATCGATCTTTAAATGTTAATTTATTTTTCATAAACTTCTCCTTACACTAAATATAAAATTTGCATTAATGCAAATACAAATCCAGTCATTAAAAGTGTAGATATTACTGTAAGTTTTATTCCCTGTTTAGAGTAAGAGTTTGCCAATAATGCCGGTACTATTACTCCTATCCCTCTAAATTCAAAAGTAGGGAATGGTGTTAATGGATATGCGAATTCAAATACTAACTTTAACACTATTGCTATAATTAATGTAGCTGTAAATTTTCTTTTCCCATATAGGATTACGAACTTAGGTAATACAAAGTTAACAAGCCAATATGTTATAAACGAAACTAAAAATATTAATGCTAATGTTATAGGTGAATCAAATACTAAAGCCAAATAACTGGCTGCTATTAACCCCCCTGGCGTAATTCCTGTCTTTTCAGTGAATAGCAAAGTACTTGCTACTCCTATTATTAATGCCATATAAAAATCTGTAATAAACATCTGTGTCTTGTCTCCTCCTAAAAATTACTACTTCTATATTTCTTTATATACGCTCTGATACTTATATTGTTATTTACTTCCTCATGCTCATCTGTATGAATGTATATATTACACATCTTTTGTAATAATATTTCAGCTTGTCCATGTATATTTCCGATACCATAAATAACCCTATTATGCATCATGCCATGTAATTCATCAATTACTTCATCGACTTCATAATCTGATAAATCTATATATTCTTTTATATTACTTAGCCTTCCGTCATCAATCGCATTTTGTATGCACTCTATTCCTTCTCCTATACCTATTAAAGTGGTATTTTTTAAATAAGGAAAACAGTCATCAACAAACTGATTAGTTCTATCTATTCTATCTTCTCTTCCATTAAAAAGAACTATTGGATTTTCTGTATTAGGTATAGTGTCCTTTATTCTATCCCATATTGCAAGTGTTGATTCTGGTTCATTAGCTGCAAAACCATTTACAAAATTACTAATATGATTCCCACTTTCTATAGGGCTAATAGTAGCTGCTCCTGGGTCTGGATTTGCATTTAACATCCCTTCAAAGGCTGTTTCTGCATCTATATCTAGTATCTCTGCCACAGCTAATGCTAAAGATATATTATCTTCAAATATTGTATATTTAAATTGTTTAACAAGTCCTTCTGGTATTTTTGAATTATCTGCAACAACAAGTTTTGTTTTTCTTTGTTTACAAACTTCTTCAAAATATTTTACATAAGGTCCATTGTCAACTACTAAATAACCATTGTATGGTATAGTTGAAGAAAATGCTAATGCTATTTCATCTGTTGTTGGTCCCATAACATCTAAATGATCTTCTAAAACATTAACTATAACTGTAATATTTGATTTGAAAATATCATTTTGGTACACTGATTGATATTCAGGTCTTACTGCCATACATTCACATACCAAAGCTTCTGCACCAACTTCTCTCGCTTTATCTATAACTTGAATTTGTTCTTTAATATTCGCTCCTAAAAGATTACGTTTAATAACGTCTTCATCCTTTTTGTTCCAATATATCATTCTTGGAGAAGTCCCTGTAGTTTTACCCACAACTTTATAATCTGCATTACTCAAAACACCTGTTATTAATCTAGTAGCAGTCGACTTCCCACGTATACCATTTACATTAATTCTAAGGGGTATTTCCTTTAAATTTTCTTCATTTTTTTTCTTTTCCTTAATTCCTAAGTAAAGTAATATTGCCATATAAGCTACAATCACTAACAATTGCACTAATGTTATCTTATCAAACATACTCTCCTCCATAACTACTGTAACTTTGATTTTTTATCATATTTTTGAAATATCTTTATTAGCCCCATAAAAACAACTCAGTAGTTCCACTATTACCTTCTAAGTTCCTCAACAGCTTAATATTGCCTAGTCTTCACATTACTATAGTACACTCTAGCAAATAAATTTAACATTTTTAAATTTTATATTCTTTCTTTTTATAAAAGTAGGAAAAATACCTTCCTTTCTTTTATATTGGGCGACTCATCTCCTCTTCTCGTTTTTAAATAATAAAATTACAATATTTTATTATTTAGCTCATCTAGTAAGCTTTCATTCTCAACTCACAATTTAACGAATCTTCATTTTTAAATATACATCTATTATCTATCTCCACTATATTACTATATATGATTCTTTTAGGTCAATAGAACATTTTTTCCACAATATGTTACAATATTTTACAATAAAACGCAAAAAAAATTAAGATGTATCATTAAAAATTTTGCTAAAATCATTAGTATATTATGAAAGTTTTCATTTTTATACTACATTTAAAGCAATAATTTATTATATAATGTTTACTATCAAGTACCCATTATATAATAAATTACTTCATAACACAAAGAATATCTTCAATATGTTATAATTTTCTTAAATTACAACTTACTCTCAATAAATTACATATCTTATATTAAAAATAGTAATACTTTCTAAATTTAATGCAACCTTTATAAGGTTACTTTATTGTTAAATAATTTTCTCTATTATTCATCTAACTTAAGAACTGACATAAATGCCTTTTGTGGTACTTCTACGCTACCAATTTGTCTCATACGCTTCTTACCTTCTTTTTGTTTTTCAAGAAGTTTCTTCTTACGAGATATATCTCCACCGTAACATTTAGCAAGTACGTCTTTTCTAAGAGCACTTATTGTTTCTCTAGCTACTATTTTATTTCCAACAGCTGCTTGTATTGGAACAGCAAATTGATGTCTTGGTATTTCATTTTTAAGTTTTTCACACATTGCTTTACCCCTAGAGTATGCTTTACTTTCATGAACGATAAAGCTAAGTGCATCTACTTGTTCTTTATTTATTAATATATCTAATTTTACAAGTTGAGAAGGAACATATCCCTTCATTTCATAATCTAAAGATCCATAACCTCTAGTTCTAGATTTTAGTGCATCAAAGAAATCATATACAACTTCATTTAGAGGTAAGTCATAATGAAGCATAACTCTTTTCTCATCTATATATTCCATGTGTAGCATGGTTCCACGTCTTTCTTGACATAGCTCCATAACTATACCAACAAAATCTTTTGGTGCTATTATATCAGCTTTTACTATTGGCTCTTCTATCATTCTTATTTCTGAAACCTCTGGTAGGTTTGCAGGATTTTGTACCATAACAATTTCTCCATCATTTTTAGTAACTCTATATATAACTGAAGGAGCTGTTGTAACTAAATTTAGATTAAATTCTCTCTCTAATCTCTCTTGTATTATTTCAAGATGTAATAATCCTAAGAATCCACATCTAAAACCAAATCCTAAAGCTGCAGAAGTTTCCGGTTCAAACTCAAGAGCTGCATCATTAACTTGTAGTTTTTCTAAGCAATCTCTTACATTTTCGTATTTTTCACCTTCACCTGGATAAATACCGCAATAGACCATTGGAGTTGCTTTTTTATATCCTTCTAAAGGTTCTTGTGTTTTGTTGTTAGCATCAGTAATAGTATCACCTACGTGACAACTTCTTATATCTTTTATACTTGCTGCAATATATCCAACATCACCAGCAGATAAACTATCTAATTCTGTTGCACCTGGAGCCATGACTCCAACTTCCGTTACTTCGAATTTCTTCTTAGTATTCATCATTTCTATGGTCATACCTTTTTTAACTTCACCTTCAAATACTCTAACATAGGCTACAACACCCTTGTAAGCATCATAGTATGAATCAAATATTAAAGCTTTTAATGGTTTGTTTCTATCTCCAGTAGGAGCTGGTACGTTTGCAACTATATCTTCTAATACATCTTGTATATTTAAACCACTTTTTGCTGATATTAATGGTGCCTCACTTGCATCAAGGCCTATTATATCTTCAATTTCTTCTTTAACCTCGTCTGGTCTAGCACTTGGTAGGTCTATTTTATTTATTACTGGTAATATTTCTAAATCTTGGTCTAGAGCTAAATACACATTAGCTAAAGTTTGCGCTTCCACACCTTGAGCAGCATCTACTACAAGTAATGCGCCCTCACATGCTGCTAAACTTCTTGATACTTCATAGTTAAAGTCCACGTGACCTGGAGTATCTATAAGATTTAAATAATATTCATTTCCGTCCTTAGCCTTATATATTAACCTTACATTTTGCAGTTTGATAGTGATTCCTCTTTCTCTTTCTAAATCCATGTTATCTAATAACTGGCTTTTCATTTCTCTATCACTTACTAAACCTGTGTACTGTATTAATCTATCAGCTAAGGTAGACTTTCCATGATCTATATGAGCAATTATACTGAAATTTCTAGTTCTATTTTGTTTGTCCACCGTTATTCCTCCTTAATAAGTTGTTATCATAGACTTTATTTTATAATATATCTGCTTTTATGTAAATAAGTAGTATATAACAAAAAAATAAGACTTATTTTTTAAGTCTTATTTTTCCTATTATTTTGGTTTATTTTTGAAATTTCTATTCTTTAATATTATATACAAATTAAATATTATGGTTTAAAATATATCAATTATATACTTTATAATATTGTTTTTACTATCATTATCTAATACTTCATTAATTCTATAATCTACTAGTAATATGCTAGTCGTAGTAATTACTAGCATCATAAACATAAATACAACTCTACAAATTATTTTATATTTTTTTTTAGAACACTTTTCTTTTTTAGATTTTTCTAAACGACTCATAGTTTATACCCTAATTATTTTATATCAGAATAATACTCATTAAGTATTTCTGCCAAATATTTACATGTAGCCTGCGCTTCTTTTGTACTTGTTGCATTATTGCCTATTTCTATTAACAATCCATTGTCTGCCATATATTGATTAAATCTACCATATTGTTTTGTAACTACTGGACAAACTAATCCTGGATATTTCTTTTCCGCTAAAGCAGTAATTTCTTCTGCTTGTCTTTTTAATTCACCCACATTTTGGTTTCTCTGACCAACTACTAAAAAAAACTTTGCAACAGTTTCTCCATTTATTTTAGTTGTATATTTATCGTGCACCGTCTTTTTAGCTTGTGCACTACTTACACTTTGTCCATCTCTATGTAAATCTATGCTTACTTTAATAGAATTATACTTAGATAGTATGGACTTCATTGTCTTAGCACTAGTTGCATAAGCATCATTATAAGATAGGTCATTATACTTAGTAGTATGAACTACACCCCAGCCCTTTTCTGATAATTCTGTAGATAAAACACTTCCTACAGACATAACTGAATGTTCTATATCTGTTGAGTGATAATTGTTTTTGGGTGAATCAGAATAAGTTTCACTACTGTGAGTATGATATATAAGCATTTGGGGCTTGTCCTTTGTTACTCTTATATCATTAGTGTAACTTGAATCAATAACATTGCTAGTTTCTTTTGATTTCTTTTCTTCTTTTGATTCTGGCTTATTTTCCTCACCAACATAAACATTAACATATTCTTTGTCATCTTTACTATTTGTATTACTTTTTATATTATCTATAGATTTTGAATTATCATCAGAATCTTTATTATCCTTATCTTCTTTGTCTATCACTTTTACTTCAGGATAAGATGACTTCACCAAATATTTTAATATATCTTCTTTATCTAATGCTTGAGAAATAGTAGGCAAAATACAAACTATTAAAAATCCAATTTTTATAGCTTTTATTTTATTTTTAATCATTAAAATTCCTCCTTGTTACGAAGTTCTCCCCGGATGAAGAGATCTATTTAATCCTTCACTAATTATTATTGATAGATTTTCTATAGTTTCATCTATATCCTTAGGAGTAACAATCAAGTTTTTATCATAAGGATCTAGAGAGTCTTTAATTAGTTGATATTTTTCTTCTTCCTGTAATTTTTGAAGCATTTTATAAAATACTTCCCCTTCATCAGATTGTTCCATTAAATTATTGACTGCCATGTCTAGTACATCACTAGTTAAAGTAGCCGCATCAACTACTGTTGGCACACCTATAGCTATAACATCTACTCCCAAGTATTCTTTATTTAGAGCCTTCCTTTTATTACCTACTCCTCCACCTGGAGATATTCCTGCTGTAGATATTTGTATAGTAGAATTTACTCTGTCCATTTTTCTTGAGGCAAGTGCATCTATGGCAACTACTCTATCTGGTTTAATAATATCTACTATTGCTTTAACAGTTTCGCTAGTTTCTATCCCAGTAATACCCATAACCCCTGGGCTAAGTGCAGCGACCTCAGCGAAATCATCATCATAGTCCTTATTATAGTTTTTAAATATATGACGTGTTACGAGGGTTTTTGATACTGATTTTGGCCCTAGTGCATCAGATGTTATGTTCCAGTTACCAAGTCCAATTACTAAAGTTTTCTTGTGTTCCTCTGAACCAAAAATATCTTTAAGTTCGTTAGCTAAATAACTTATTATTTGTTCTCTTGATTCATCGTCATCATATTTCATCAATTTACTTTCTAATGTTACGTATGTTCCAATTCCTTTATTCATTATTTGAGAACCTTGCTCATTTAATACTTCGACTTTTGTAACTACACAGTCATCAAGTTGTTTATTTATTGTTTTAACTCCTGGTATTTCACTACTATTACTGCTTTCTTCTATTATCTCCCTTGCTTCTAGAGCTAGGTCAGTTCTAATTTTTATCATAGTTTCCTCCAGTATTCAATAAAATGATATTATTGATTATTGACATGTACTAACATTTTAAACATTATTTATCATTTTTTATTACTTTTATGAATAAATAAATCTATTATTGTGAAATATTTTTATATGTGATAAAGTAAGTCATGCACTAAAAAAACAGTTAATAAATTATATTTAACTAATAAATATTAACTCTTGATTTTTATATTTATTTCTGTTAAAATCTAATATGTTGACGATGAGAATAATTATATTTACGAGGAGGTGTTTTTCGTGGCAAACATAAAATCAGCTAAAAAGAGAATAAAAGTTATCGATAAGAAAACTGCTTTAAACAAAGCTAGAAAATCTCAGTTAAAAACTGCTATAAGAAGATTCGATGAAGCTGTTACTGCAGGTAACGTTGAAGAAGCTACAGCTAGATTCCAATATGCTCAAAAGAGAATATACCAAGTAGCATCTAAAGGAACTATACACAAAAACGCTGCAGCTAGAAAAGTTGCTAAATTAGCTCAAAAATTAAACGCAATGAACGCATAATAACAGTTTAATTTTTATAAATTTAAACCCTTGATTTTATCAAGGGTTTTTTATTGTACTCATTTAATATCATCTTGCTAAATCTTCACCACAAGTAAAAAAGTCTTAGCATTTTAACTAAGACTTTTAACTAATATTTCTTTGGCAGTATTTACTAACTAGTATTTCTATGGCCAAAGTATCTTTTATTAATCCATTTTTAATTTTAAAATCATTTTCTAATATAAAGTTTAACATATCTATTATTATATTATCCGAAAAATTACGACTTTGTTTTAATGCTTTATTAACAACAAATTGTCTCAAACTTAATTTTTCACAAATATCATTTACAGAAGTACCTTCTATTTGTAGATTTCTAACCTGAAGAACAATTTTAAACTGTCTACTTATCATAGCAAATATTCCAAGAACGGATTCCCCTTCACTAATCATATCATTTAATATTTTTATAGCAGATGAAGAATTCTTTTCTCCCATATAATCTATAAGTTTAAAAATATCATTTTCTATTTTCTTTTGAGATAGTCTATCTATAATCTCATTATTTACTTTATTTCCTTTACCTACAAAAGAGCTAATTTTAATTATTTCATTTTCCAGATCCGAGAGAGTCTTTTCACTATTTTTATCTCTATATCCTTGAGATTCAATAAAGTACATAACTTGTTCATTTTCTATTATAGCTCCAAAACTTTCAAATTTTCTTTTTGTCCATTTAAATAAATCCATATCAGAAATTTTATCACAGTTAAATACAACACCTTTTTCTTGTATTTTTTTTGCTATCTTCTTTCTTTTGTCCACTTCTCCGTACACGACAAATACTAAAACTGTACTTTCTGATATATTATCTAAATAATCTATAAAGTATTTTTCATCACCTTCGGAAAGATTCTTTCTTTTTCCTTTTAAGAGTTCAAAATCTTTTACTATGGTGATTTTTTTATCATCCATAAAAGGCAGAGTTTCTATAGAACTTAGCAATTGATCTAAAAAAACCTCTTTACCATCTATTATATCTAAATTGAAATCAATCATAGACTCATTAAGGCTTTCTTTAAAGCTTTTTATGGCATTATCAATTAAGTAATATTCTCTACCATATAAAAGATATATATTGTCAAAATTTTTATTTTTAATATTCCTTATAATATCCTTGTAATCCATTTTCTTGCTCCTTCATAATTTTTAACTCTCTATATATCATATACGAAAAAATTAAAATGTAATAAAAAGTTACATAAAATAATTTAGGATTGTTAATTTCAATATATGCTAATTTATTCCCCGCGAGTTTGTCTAATAAATAATATACCATAATAATAATACTTTTGCTTAAATATGCTAAAATTTTTGATATTAAAATACTAAATCTAAATAAAATTACACTAATTATACTTAAATTCATTATTATACCAATCACAGGAACAACAATCATGTTTCCAATAAGAAATAGAACCGATATTCCTCCGAACACATAATATACAATTGGCAAAGTTAATATATTGGCACTTAAACTTATGGATATAATACTTATTTTTAAGTATCTATTTATTATTTTATAAAAATATATAATAGATAAAGTCGCTAAAAAAGATAATTGAAAAGATGTATTATAAATTATATAAGGATTATTTACAATCAAAAATACACCTATCAAAGATAGTGTGCATATCCCATCCCTCTTTTCATCCAAGAATATGGCCATATACATAATTACAACAAAAACTATTGCTCTACTTATAGATGGTGAAAATCCAATCATTATACTGTATAAAATCATTACAATAGTTAAAATTATAAGTTTATAAAATTTATTAATTCCTTTTATAATTACTGCAATCATAGTGCATAGTATGCCTGTATGAAGCCCCGATATAGCTATTGCATGACTAGTCCCCGTTTTTGAAAACATGTCTTTTTCTTCTTTACTCAAGTATTCCTTTTGACCTAATATTAAAGAATTAATAAAATCAGATTTATCTTTATATAAATATTTGAATGTATCTCTCAAATAAGTTTTTGTATTACCTACAAAAGTATAGAATTTGCTATATCCTTGTATTTTATAATACTTAGCAGTTATAACACCTTTAAATCCCATACCTTTTACATGTCTACCATAATTAAAATCATCAAAGTTCATTTTATCTAAACTTTTAATGATTCCATTTATTTCAACTATTTTGCCTATTTTTATGTCTAGTTTTTTACTGTAATCATTTACTAAGTATTTTTCTATTTTATATTGATCATATTTATCCTTTTCAACTTTATCTTTTACCACACCTTCTATAGTTATATTTTCTTTATCTTCAATTTCATCTAAGGATTTGTTATTTGTATAAATAACAGATATGAACAATAAAAATATAAATAATATTAATATTGGCCTTCTCATCTTTCCTCCATATTTTTTTATTTATTTTTATTATCATCATCTTAAATTATTTCAAACATATTAGACTGCTCTCTTAGATAAAAATTTGATTAATTCAATATATTGTTTAAATCAAGCAATTAAAAAAGAAACATATCTTCTTCTTTGAAGATATGCTTCTTTTCTAAACTTCAACAGTTTCACTTACTTCTTCATTTAAAACTTTTCCTAATCTTTTTATTCCTTCAATTATTTTGTCTTCTTTGCAACTAGAATAATTTAGTCTAAAGTAATTCTCTTTATTTCCACTAGGAAAGAAAAATCCTCCTGGAACATAAGCAATATTATTTTCTACACATTTTTTCATAATCTCTTGTGCATTCAATTTCTCTGGTAATTTAACCCATGTAAATAATCCTCCACTTGGATTAGTAAAGCTTACCCCCTTAGGAAATTCTTCTTTCATACAACTAAGCATTAAATCCCTGCGTTTTTGTATGTAGCTTTTACTTTTTCCACATGTTCATCTATGTATTTACTAAGTTCTCTTTGACCTATGGTAGATGTTTGTAAATCAGAGTTTTCTTTACATGTTATAAACTTTTTCAATATTTCTTTTGGTGCACAAACCCACCCTAAACGATATCCCGGACAGAATATTTTCGAAAAAGTTCCCAAGTATATTACAAGTGCCTTTGTATCCAAAGACTTAAGTGCTGGTAAAAATTCTCCTTCATATCTTAACTCTCCATAAGGGTTATCCTCTATTACAGGTATTTCATGTTTATTTATAACTTCCATAAATTTTTTTCGTCTTTCAAGTGACCAAGTTATCCCCGTTGGATTTTGAAAGTCTGGTATTACATATATAAATTTTACTCTATCATTATTTTGCAATATTTTTTCTAATTCTTCTACGATTATTCCTTCCTTGTCTGTAGGTACTTCCATAACTTTAGGTTGATAATTCTTAAAAGCATTCAAAGCTCCTAAATAAGATGGACTTTCACATAATACTATATCTCCTTCATCTAAAAATATGTTTCCTGCATAATTCAAAGCCTGCTGTGATCCACTAGTCACAAGTATATCTTTTGCATTCACATCAGTCATACTTTTAGAATTCATTCTATTTGCTATATGATCTCTAAGAGGTAGATATCCTTGAGACCCTGAATATTGTAAAGCTTCTTCTCCATTTTCATCTAAAACTTTAACGGCAACTTTTTTCATTTCTTCTACAGGAAATAATTCAGATGCTGGTAACCCTCCTGCAAAGGATATTATTTCTGGTTTTTCAATTAGTTTTAATATTTATCCTAGTTCTGATTTTTTAAATAAATCCATTCTTTTAGCATATTTAACTGCCATATCTCTTCTCCCTCTCTTTATTTTCATAATTTTCTAAATATTTATAATGATAGCCTTTTTTATTATTTTTTTCAACTATTGTTTCATATTTTGTATACAAAATATAACTTTATAACACAACATCTTGTATGCTATCTTTTCAACCAATTAAATTTAAGCATATAAAAAGACAGCCTTTGCTGTCTTTTTATACATATTCATTTATGTAATTTTGTTTTTTAACAAAAATTAAATCCAAAAATTTTATAACCTCTTTATTTTCTTCCAAGTCATTTAATAAATAAGCTTCTTTTGAATTGATATAAGAAAATGCTAGTTGAGATATAGTGTTTATATTAAACTCTACGTCGTAATCAAAGTCACCATCTTCCACAACCAACTTATTATTTTCTAAGGTAATTTTAAATATTTTATTATTTTCCTTTATATAATTATCTTTAATAGAAATAATTATACTTGATTTATCGTTACCTTCTATATATAAACTTTCTAAATATTTCTTAAAATTAATAACTCTTCCCATCATAAAAGGTTTTAATTTCATAGTAACAGTTCTAGGATTTGATAAAGCAAATTTTATCTTATCACCTAAAGGTGATGTTATATTTACTTTTTTGCATTGAGTATTGTGGTTGTATATGAATCTCAACATTCCCTTAAGAGCATTCATGTTTTTATAATATAATTCTCTAACAAAAATATTGTTCCCATTTATAAAGTATATTATATATCCATCACTTTCCTCATTTCTATGAATATAAATATGTCCATCTTCACTTTCTATTTCTTTGAATAAATTTTTATAGTAATCTTTATCCCTTATTACTTTTCCATTTAAATTTTCTAAGAAAGATCTTTCTATATTTATCATTTCATTAATGTGATCCGAAGTAGCCTTTATTAAAATACCAGAAGATTTAAATCCACCTAAATCTTCTATATTAATTTCATACTCTATTTGATCATAACAATGCTCATATCCATATTTTCTATACAACCTATAATCTATTGGCATCAATATTGATATAAGCTGTTCTTTTTTATACAACTCATTTAAAGTAAAATCCATAATATGCTTCATGTAGCCTCTCCCCCTAGCTTCTGGCAAGGTAGATACTCCTACAACATAAGACGTTTCATATTCTTTATCATTCAATCTTATCTTATATTGATTTAATTGAAGAGAAGAGACTATATTCGCCTCTTCCTCAACTACTATTGTGTTATAATTTTTATATTTATTATTAAAATAATAATCTGTAAATTTAGGGCCATCATTAAAACAATAGTTCCAAATTTTCATTATATTATTCTGATCACATTCCCTAGCAAACCTAATTTTCATAAATCTTATACCTCTCTAACAGTATATTTTTCTACAAATCTAACTGGGTGATAAGAAAGTTTTGCCTTTCTAAGTCCTTCTATCCCTAAATCTTCTTCTCTATTTACAAACTCTACATCACTAAATTCATTAACTAAAAATTGTTGATTTATAAATGGATATAATCCTCTTATGACTGGATTAGCTTTTTCTATATGAATTAAAGCCATATTAGGGTTAATATACTCTCCCATTGTAAAAGCTTCTAATTTCCCGTCTATAAATATTCCAGCTATTTTAAGTTTATCTTTTAAAATACTGTAGTTTTCAAATAGTTTCTTAATTCCAATAAGCTCTTCTTCCATCTCTTCATCTACAGCATTATTTTCTTCTTTGTTGCTAGTCCACTCTTGCACTAGTTCTAAACAAGCATCAAAATCTTTTTCATCAAGTAATCTATATTCGTATCTTCCTTCATATTCTTTTTTGAAGTAATTTATATGATTTCTTTTCTTTACGTTCTTTCTACCTTTTAGTTCTCTCATGCTTTCCCCATCATAAACATAATCGAATAAATCTCTTTCTTCAATATAATTGAATTTTCCTGGGTAATTTTCTTTTAAGAAATCTACTACTTCTTGTGTTATACCTCTAAAATAGATTTTCTTTTGTTCTTTTTCAAAGTAATCAACAACAAATTGTATAACTCTTGGCATATCTTCTTTTTTAGCTAATGGTAATATGGAAAATGTATTTCCTTCATATTCTGCAACTATTACAGCAAATCCATCTCCTATATAATAACCAGTTTTATATAAATGTTGCCACATATATAATGTATTAAAACAATATTCACACGCTTCATAATCTACTAAATCGAAATATGGATTAAGCATTTCTCTAGATTCCATATTTATATCTTTAAAAATCATAACTTCCTCCTAATTTATTGCTATAAATTCTATGTTAAATAGTAATTTTACATTTGTATTTTATTATTAAATATTTTCGCTCAAAATTGAATTTAATATATATAATACCCTAACAATGCATATATAAACATTTTTATTTGAATTCAAATAAGTTTTTTATTTTATTCATTGTATATAATAGCACTTTTATCCAAAGTAAACAAAAAATTTTAATTTTTTTGTTTTTAATATTGTAGATGTATAATAAGTCTTATTTTAATTAATAATTGTGAATAAAATATGAAGACTAATTATTGGGAGGGTTTATTTTTGATAAAAAAATTAAATGTATGATTATAGCTTTACTTCTTACTTTATGTTGTGGTTGCGACAGATATAAAGATTTTTTATCTGTACATATTATAGATGTAGGACAAGGAGATTGTATTTTAATAAAAACTCCTCAAAATCAAAATATATTAGTTGATGGCGGAGATGACAATACTTATAAAATTATAAAAACTTATTTAAAATTGAATAAAGTAAATAATTTAGACATAATTATAGCTACTCACTTAGATAAGGATCACATTGGTAGTTTAGACGAAATTATTAATAATTTTGACGTAAAGAAAGTTTATACACCAAACCAAAAAGATGATTCATCCCATTATTATGATCTTGTAAATGCTTGCAAAAATAAAAAACTTAAAATCAATCATTTAAGTAAAGGTGACTCCGTAAAAATAAACAGTACTACATTTCTAAATGTACTTAGTCCTTCTTATATACAGGATAATAACAATCAAAATTCCATTGTATTTAATTTAGAATATAAAAACATGGACTTTTTATTTACAGGAGACTGCGAAGAAACAAACGAGATTGAGATGACTAATTCATTTGAACTTGGAGATGTTGATTTTTTAAAAGTTGCTCACCATGGAAGTAGTTCTTCTTCTATTGATAGCTTTGTAAAAGAGGTCAGTCCTTCCATTGCAGCAATATCTTGTGGTTACAAAAACCAATATGGTCATCCACATAAATCAACTTTAGATACTTTGGAAAAATACGGTGCAAAAACTATCCGTACTGACGTTAATGGCGACTTAATATTTTATAGCGATGGATACAAGATTTTTACTAGTAAAAATTATAAGTAATCATAAAATAAAGAAGCTAAATTTTAAAATGTAGCTTCTTTATTTTATATAATAGAAAATTTTAAAGCAAGTTTAAACAAATCTCCTTGAATATCAAGTTCTACCTTACCTCCTTGAATATTTGATAGACTTTTTATTATGCTCAATCCCAAACCATGGCCTTCTATATTTCTTGATTTATCTCCTTGAACAAATCTTTTCCCAATTGTATCAACATTAACATCTATATCATATTTACTAATATTTTTGAATCTCATTTCAACACTTTCTTCATTTTTAATTATATCAATATATACTCTTGTATCCTCTAAAGAGTACTTATGTATATTACTAAGTATATTATCAATAATTCTTATAATTTTTTCTTCATCTAAATATAGAGTAACATCTTCTTTTGGAAAATTTAGTTTTATATCCAAATTGGAATTTTCAAATTTACCCTTATAAAGACATATTTCATTTTTTATGATCTTATTTATTTTTATTTCTTTTTTATTTACAACTAATCCTTCATATTCTGCCTCTACCGTTTCATTCAAATTTTCCATTAAAATATTTAGTCTTTCTAATTTTTTTTCTAGTATCTCAATTTGCTCTTTTGCTTCTTCTTCACTTAATTTTTCATGTTTTAATATATAAATAGAATTAATAATAGAAGTTAAGGGAGTTTTTAAATCATGAGATAGATTAGTTATTAAATAATTCTTATTTTGATAAAGCTCTTTTTCTTCTTTTGTTATCTCTTCAATTTTTTCAAATAAAGTTTTAAGCTCCATAATAATATGTTTAAAACCTACTCCCCAAATAAACTCGATACCATCACCATCTCCTATAAGCTCTATCATTGAATCTTCAATCTTATTAAAATCTCCATTTTCAACTTCTTCTATAACATCTTCCAAAGCTCCACTTATCATAGCTATTCTAAATTTACTAATCAAAAGTCCAAATGATTTTATAACTATTTTTATAATAATAGTTATTATAAGTATGTTAAACCACATGTGTAAATTTGAGGAAACATAATTTATTAGACTTATTGAAAATATGGTGTTTAAAACATACATACACCATTTTTTAAATATTTTCTTCTTTATTAGCATTTCCACTTCTTCATTGCTGTTAGCTGCTAAAGCATATAGTTGAACTGTTTTTACTATTAGTTTAATCCCTGTAAATCCTATTATTATATATATCAATATTAATGAACAATATCCTAGACTATTAGGAACAAGTCCACCAAGAAAACTTTCAAGTCCAATTCCAAAGGATAAATCTAAATTTTTCCTTATCCATATACAGTAAATCAATAGTAACAAATACCAAGTCGCTTTTTCCAAAAGTAAAGGATTAATTAATTTACCTCTATATCTTAACTCTTCTTCATTTAAATATTTCAAATCTTCATTGTGAGAATAAATATACTTTTCTACCATTTATATCTCACCCCTTCCAAAACCATTCTTACTCTTATTAAACATCAAATTAACCTTAAACATATCTCCATCTATATATATATCAAATATTCCATCTTGCACTTCAATTAAACTTATAGCTATAGGAACTCCTAAGTTTTTATTTTTATTTATCAATTTGTAGAAATTTTTTGTATCCATATTTAACTCATCTCTCGAAATATTAATCAAAGATAGTTCAACTTTTTCTTTCTCTTCTTTAATTTCTATATAAGCTCTTGTTTTCTCTTTCCCATGATTTAATATATTTTCAAGTAGTATTTCAAAAACCCTCCATAATTTATCTCCGTCAGCGTCTATAAATACTTTTTCATTTGGAATATGTTTTTTTATTTCTATATTTTTATTTTCTAATTTCCCTTCATATTCAACTAATGCTTGTTTTGTTAAAGATACTATGTCAATTTTTTGAATATCTATTTCTAGTGTTTTTGTAACTGCTTTTGATAGTTCAAATAATTCATTTATAGTATCCTTCATTTCATAAGCTTCTTTTTCTATATAATCAAGTGTTTCATAACTAATACCTTCTTTTAAGCTTTTTATTCCCTTATCTATATTTTCTACTGGTTTAATAAGATTTTTACCTACATCTTCAACTACTGTATTAGCCAAATTTTCACTTTGCTTTCCTTTTATAGTTGTTTCATAAGTATATTTTTCAACTTTATGCATTTCATTTAAAACTTTTTTATATTTTTTTCCTAGAATAATACTTATTTCTGATTTTTCATCAGTTTTTTCTAATATTTGAGAAATACAATAACTCGTACTTGATATTTCCCTTATATGTTGTAAAAATAGTACTATTTTTATATTATCAAATAAATATTTTAAACTTATTTTCACAAATATTATTAAGGCAATAATCAGTACTGCATCTTTTTTGCTTTCTAAAAATATAATTAATAATATGGATATTAAAATCATCAATATATTAATTGCAAGGGAAAATTTTTTAAATTTATTTGCTGTAGTTTGAAATTTTTTCGAACTTATATCCAATTCCCCACACCACCTTTAAATATCTTGGTTCTTTAGGATTTATCTCTATTTTCTCTCTAATCCTTCTAATATGAACCATTACAGTATCTGTACTTACACACCTTTCTCCCCAAGCTCTCTCATAAATTTCTTCTGTCGAAAATACTCTTCCAGGATTACTCATAAGCACCTCTAAAATTTTATACTCTAAAAAAGTTATTTTCTTTTCCTCTCCATCTACAATTAGACACTTGCTTTCCAAATCTAATTTTACCCCGCCTATATTTATAGATTTACTTTTATTTTCATTCTTAAAGTTACCTAAATTAATATATCTTCTAAGCTGAGATTTCACTCTAGCTATTAATTCCAATGGATAAAATGGTTTTGTAATATAATCATCTGCACCTATATTTAAACCTAGAATTTTATCACTGTATTCAGATTTTGCAGTTAGCATTATTATTGGAATATTTTTTTCTTCTCTTATTTTCATAGTTGCTTCAATGCCATCCATATTAGGCATCATTATATCCATTATTACTAAGTGTATTTCTTCACCATCTATAATCTTCAAAGCTTCTTTTCCATCATAAGCCTTTAATACTTTTATATTTTCAGGCTTTAAATATCTTTCAATAGCATCCGGTATTTCTTTTTCATCATCTACTATTAATACACTATTCTTGTACATATTACCCCCTATTTATTTTCAAATTCTTATAAATTTATAATAATCTACAATTCTAAAAAAATACTTATGTATTTCTTACAAGTTTCTAAAATTCACTTTGTTCATTACGTCAATGATATAACCTCGTTACTACTTCGGATAAATCCATTACTTAAAATTTACCCATAAAAAATATTATACATTAAAAAAAGCCCTCAAAAGGACTTTTAATATATTATTTATTAATTAAATCATTTACAACAACTGAAGCAATTGTTAGTCCTCCTACGGATGGTACAAATGAAGTACTCCCTGGAGTAACCTTTCTTCCATTCATTATTTTTTTCTTTAGTTCTTGCGGTTGTTCTTCAGAGTAAACTACCTTAAGTTTTTTAATTCTTCTATCTTTTAATTCTTTTCTCATTACTTTAGCAAGAGGACAAGTGTGAGTTTTGTGTATATCTGTAACTACTATTTTTGTTGGATCTAACTTATTTCCCATTCCCATAGAAGATACTAGCTTTAATCCTTTTTTATTACATTCTTCAACCAATAAAATTTTAGATGTAACCATGTCTATTGCATCCACTACATAATCATAATTTTCTATTAGTATTTCATCTGTAGTTTCTTTATTATATTTTTTAGCTACAGCTCTTATATTTAAATCTGGATTAATATCTAGTAATCTTTCTTTCATCACATCTACTTTTAATTTTCCTACTGTCGAATGTAGAGCTGGCAATTGTCTATTTATATTTGTTATGTCCACATCATCAAAATCTACTATAGTTATATTTCCAACCCCAGCACGAACTAAAGCTTCTGTAGCAAAACTTCCCACGCCTCCAACTCCAAATACTATAACATTTGATTTTTCTAACTTATCTATCCCCTCATCTCCAACAATAAGGCTTGTTCTCATGGTAAAATCTTTCATATGTACATTCTCCTTGATTTTTAAATAAATATTATTATAAATTATCTTTTAGAATATTAAAAGACAATCTGTGTAATTAATTTTTAATCTGACATAAATATCTCTTAATTATAGTTTATTATACCTTACTTTTATACTTTGTATGAAATCATATTTATACAAACAAAAAGAACGAATCATCTATAAAATAGCTAATTCGCTCCTTTTTAATTATTTCTTTAAAGCTTCCAATCTAAGTGTTTCTGCTTTATCAGTTCTTTCCCAAGCAACATCTAGGTCAGTTCTTCCAAAATGTCCATATGCTGCTGTGTTTTTAAATATAGGTTTTCTAAGTTCTAAATCTCTAATTATTGCACCTGGTCTTAAATCAAAATGCTTATTTATAAGTTTGACTAAAACTTCATTGCTAACTTTACCAGTTCCAAAAGTATCAACAAATATAGATAGTGGTCTTGCTACACCTATAGCATAAGCTAGTTCTATTTCACATTTATCAGCAAGTCCTGCTGCAACTATATTTTTAGCCACATATCTTGCTGCATATGCAGCTGATCTATCAACTTTAGTTGCATCTTTTCCTGAGAATGCTCCACCACCATGTCTTGAGTATCCACCATAAGTATCTATTATTATTTTTCTTCCTGTAAGACCTGTATCACCTTGTGGTCCACCTATAACAAACCTTCCCGTTGGATTTATATATATTTTAGTTTCTTCATCTAATAAATTAGATGGTATTACTTCTTTTATTACTTTTTCAATTAAATTTTCTCTTATTGTTTCATTTTCCACATCTTCACTATGTTGAGTAGATATAAGTATAGTGTGAACTCTAAGAGGAGTATTTCCTTCGTATTCTACAGTTACCTGAGTTTTACCATCAGGTCTTAAAAAATCTAATATTTTATTTTTTCTAACTTCTGTTAATTTTCTTGATAATTTATGAGCTAAAGATATAGGTAATGGCATTAATTCTTCTGTTTCATTACATGCAAAACCAAACATTATACCTTGATCCCCTGCTCCTATAGCTTCAATTTCATCTTCGCCTTGTTCACCTATTCTATTTTCTAAAGATTCATCTACTCCCATGGCAATATCTGATGATTGTTCATCTATAGCTGTTAACACACCACAAGTATCACAATCAAATCCATATTTTGCTCTATCATATCCTATTTCTTTTATTGTTTCTCTTACAACTTTAGGTATATCAACATATGCGTTTGTGCTTATTTCTCCCGCTACCAATACAAGGCCTGTCGTAACAGTAGTTTCACAAGCAACCCTTGATAGTGGGTCTTGTTTTAATAGTTCATCCAATATGGCATCTGATATTTGATCACATATTTTATCTGGATGTCCCTCTGTAACTGATTCTGATGTAAATAAATGTCTAGTCATTTTTTTCTCCTTACTATAAGTTTATTTTTTTATTTTTTTCACGATTTTTTATTATGTTATCTGAAGCAACTAATGATAGCTCTCTTAATATTTTGCATGCTACAATAGTAGATACGTTACTTCTATCATAATCAGGACTAAGTTCTACCATGTCGCAGCCCACTAAATTTATATTTGAATTTTTTAGTATTTTAAATATTTGTTCAAACATTCTATATGTTATTCCTCCAGGTTCTGGTGTACCTGTTCCCGGGAATATAGATGGATCTAATACATCCAAATCTATTGTTAAATAAACATTTTTCCCACCTAATGTTGATACTATTTTCCAAAAAGTATCTATAGTATGAGTTTCCATATACGTATGTTTTTCCCTTAAAGCAAAATCAAATTCTTCTCTTGTACCTGATCTTATTCCAAATTGAAATATTTTTCCATCGCCAGTTATGTCCCAAATTCTTTTCATCACTGTTGCATGAGAGTTTTTATTATTATTGTACTCTTCTCGTAAATCTGTATGCGCATCAAAATGAAGTACATATACATCCTCATATTTTTCACTAATTGCTTGAAACGCAGGAAGAGTAACTAAATGTTCTCCTCCTATCATAAATGGAAACTTATTATCATTAAGTATTTCTTTAGCTCCTTCATAAATTTCATCCAACACTTTATCAGTGTCTCCTATACTTAACTCTAAATCACCTATATCACATATATTAAAGTCTTGTAAATCTAACCCCAATAGTGGACTATATGTTTCAAGTCCATAAAATTCCCCTCTCATGGCACTACTTGCAAATCTAGTTCCCGGCCTATTAGAGGTAGTCCCATCAGATCCAGCGCCAAACACTACTACATCTGACTCTTCATAATCACATTCCATTTCCATAAACTGACCTATATTATAAAATCTATTATTTTTCATTTAGCATATCCTTTACATATTGAGGTAGCATAAAAGCTCCCACATGAATATCACTATTATAATACTTAGTTTTTAATTCTAAAGATTCCCATTTTTCTCTATTTTGATCTTTTATTGGGTCATATTTTTTTGATGCAAACCCAAATAACCAGTGTCCAGATGGATATGTTGGAATATGTGCTTGATATACTTTAGCTATTGGGAATAAATTATTTATTTTTTCATAAGCTCTTTTCATTTCTTTTGCATTAAAGTCAAAATATGGGCTTTCATTTTGATTTACAAGAATACCGTCATCAGATAATACTCTGTAGCAATCATTATAGAAATCAACAGAGAATAATCCTTCTCCTGGCCCTATTGGATCAGTTGAGTCAACTATTATTAAATCATAAGTTTTATCTTTAGAATTTTTTACAAAAGCAACACCATCTTCGTAATATAAATTAACTCTCTTATCATCTAATTTACATGCACAAATATCTATAAATTTCCTTGATGCATCTACAACCATTTTGTCTATTTCAACCATATCTATATTTTCAATTTGAGGATATCTAGTAAGCTCTCTTACTGTTCCTCCATCTCCACCACCTATAACTAATACGTTTTTAATATTCATATTAGTTGCCATTGGTGTATGAACTATCATATCATGATAAATAAACTCATCTTTGTAAGTTACCATCATCAAACCATCTAATGTTAAGAATTTCCCATATTCTTCACTTTCAAAAACATCTACTCTTTGAAAATCTGATTGTTCACTAAAAAGTTGTTTATCAACCTTTATAGAAAAACGTACATTTTCTGTCCACTCTTCTGTATACCAAAATTCCATAATTCCGCCTCCATTTTGTTATTTTATAACTATATATTTTATCTATATCTCTGTATTTGTATAATTTTTATTTTTATGTTAAAATATTATTTCGATTTTTATTTTATATTTTTATTTTAGATTTTTATTTTATATTTAGGTATTAATTTGCTTATATAGCTTCTGGCTTATGACTAATTTTGCCTAAATCTTTTTTTGCAAATTTTTGTATTTTACTTGTTAGACCTCTTGGTATTTCTGTTGATTCACTTCTTTCAGCTTCTAATAATTCTTCTAATAATTCAAAGCTTTTCCATGGATCAATATCTCCACATGTAAAGAAATCCGCCGCTGCATATCCATACTCTGGCCATGTATGTATTGTTAAGTGTGACTCAGCTATTATTACTGCACCTGACACACCCCACGGATTAAAATGATGAAAAACTGAATCAACTATTGTTGCTTTTGCATTTAATGCGGAGTTGTTCATATACTCTTCTATAAGTTTTGGATTTGATAACATCTCCTCATTGCAGTTATAATATTCCACTAATATATGACGACCTAATGTTTCAAATTTCATATTATTCACTTCCTTTGTTCTATTTTTCTTTTATTACCAAAATTGTATTTAGTTCTTTATCTATCATATCTGTTAAGTGCGCATTACTACTTTTAAGAACTTTTATATAGTCTATAATTTCTCTAGTTATTATTTCTCCAGGTGATATTATAGGAATACCTGGTGGATATGCCATAATATTCTCTCCACAAATTCTACTTATGGAATTTTCAAGATTCAAACTTTCCTTTTGACTATAATAAGCATCTCGTGGATTTATTTTCACAATAGGATTTATTTGTTTCATAGAAGCACTCTTTGATATAATCTCTTTTTTGCGCATCTTAGAAATTATATCTAAGGCATTTATAAGTCTATCCACATCTCCCTTGGTAGTTCCTAAGGATATGAGAGCTAAAATGTTATACAAATCTCCTAATTCCACCTGTATATCAAATTCTTGATATAAGATATCATATACTTTAAACCCAGTTATATTTAAATTTTTAACGTTTATACAAAGTTTTGTTTCATCAAGAAGATACATTCCTTCTCTGTTACAACTTTTGTGACTAATAACCTTTATTCCTGGTATTTTATTAAGTTTATATTTAGCATATTGAGAAATATTCAAAGCTTTAGATAATTGCAATCTACCCTTATTAACTAAATTATATCTAGCCCCATCAATACTTGACATTAATAAATAGGATGCAGATGTAGATTGTAACATGTTTAAAGTTTGACTAACTTTCTCTCCATTGATATTTTCTTCATTCACTAATAAGACAGAAGCTTGAGTTAATGCACCTCCGGTTTTATGCATACTAACTGCTGCCATATCTGCTTTTAACTTCATTGCTGAAGGTGGTAGATCATCATGAAATGGAAAATGTGCTCCATGAGCTTCATCTACTAATACTAATACTGAATGGCTTTTGCATAAGCTGATTATTTTTTCTAATTCACAACAAGCTCCATAATATGTTGGGTTTAATAAAAATATAGCTTTTATATCATTATTCTTTTCCAATTCATTTTTAACACTTGAATAACTTACATTTAAACTTATACCTAATTCTTCATCAAATTCAGGTTGAATATATATAGGTTTCCCTCCACTAAGTATTAATGCATTAATAACCGACTTATGTATATTCCTAGGTAAAAGTATTTTGTCGTTAGGATTTATTGCACTTAAAATCATAGTTTGAATCCCTTGTGTAGTTCCGTTTGTTACAAAAAAAGCCTTATCACACTCATAGGCTTGTGCTAATAACTCTTGTGATTTTTTTATAATTCCACTTGGTTTAGATAGATTATCCATATACGGAGACGAATTTATATCCATTTTCATTACATCGTCTCCAAAAAAATCATTTAATATTTCCACACCTTTGTTTTTAACATGACCAGGTACATCAAAGCATGCTATATGCCTATTAGAATAATCCTTCAATCCTCGTAATAAGGGTATATTATCTTCACTTAATCTAACACTATTCTTTTCAATAATCATATTTCCACCCCTCCTTCCAATACAGATTCCATTGACTAATTGATTATTATTTCTAATTTTCTAATTTAGTTTTATTAAACTTACGAATCAAATTATATAAATATTTTTACTAAATTGCAAGAACTTTTTTCATATTCAAAGCCTCTATTTTTCAGCATTTCATCAATAACATTCAAGTTATGTTTATATTATTTTATTTAAACTTTAGTATAAGTAAACATTCATTTTTACAATTCCCTTCTAAAAACCTTTTAATTATTTAATTTGAGTTATATAATTAGAAATTCATTATTTAATATTTTTAATTATAAAATATACTATTACTAAACTTTTAATTTTTAATTTTAGAAACAAAAATATAAAAAATTTCCTTTCTTTAAACCAGGTGTCATTGAAATAATTCATGTTATTAAGAATGCACCTTTACTTAGCTTAAAATAGTCAAGATTATAATACAAGATTATAATATATGTAAAAGCTAAATATCTTATAATCTATAAGGACATAAAAAAACCTTAAGATGGTTGTCCACCTTAAGGCTTTTATCTATTGAACAATATATATATCTATTGTTCTTTTACCCCAGTTATTACACTGAGATTCACTATTCATAAATATATCGATTTTATTACCTTTGATTCCTCCACCACAGTCTTCAGCTATAAAATACTTATCAAATTGAGGTATATATACCTTTGTTCCATATGGTATAACAGTCGGATCTACTGCTATAGTTCCCCATTTAGGAACTGTACCCGTAGCTGTTATAGTATGTCCACTGTAAGCTGTTGCTGACACTGTTACTTTCTTCCCTAAACTGCTTTTCGCACTACTTGCATTTTTGCTAGTACTTTTAGCTTCTTTCTTTTCTTTTGTACCCTTTTTAATTATCTTATCCTTAGATTTTTCTATTGTATTTTTTTCTACTAAGGTTTTACTTACTAATTTACCATTTTGGTATATAGCCTCAAATATAAGCTCTTTCGTACCTTTTTTCCCTTTTTGCGATACCTCTGTTTTACCTTTTAATAAAGATTTATCTTTTTTTATAACTGTATCATAAGGTATATCTTCTGTTTCAGTAATAGTCTTTTTTTCAACCTGCTTAACTTCTATTTTCATTCCATTTTTCAAAGAAGTATCCAAATCTTGGCTAATTATATCGTTTTTGTCATAATCTATTTCATTTTCTTCTAGTACACCTTGTACATTTGGTTGAAATGAATTCACTTCAATTTCTTGTCCATCAACTACTAAAACAACCTCTTTATTAAAGGCAACATAATTTGCTGTTACAATCCCCATAGATAATAGTCCCGATAACATAATAGATTTTACTTTTCTATTTAGATAACTCAAACTATCTCCTCCTAAGTTTTATTTAACTTTAAATCATTTTCCAAAGTCATTTTGTAACTAAATTGTAAACTATTTTTAATCGCCTGTCAACTTGACAAAAAATGCAAAAAGTGCCTATCTAGTTTTTTCAACTATTTAAGCACTCTTTCACCAAGGTTCAACAATTAACAAAAATGTTACCTTTTGTTTAAAATTATTTATATAATTTATATTTGTAATTTTTTATTCCATTAGCAAGACTATACACATTACTAAATCCATCTAGTAAAAGAACTTTTCCCACTGTTATACTTTGATTTCCATTAGCACAATATAGCAATATACCTTCATTTGTAATACTTCTAATATATTCTAGGTTGCTGTTTATTTCACCTGTAGGAATATTAACTGACTCTGGTAAATGTCCTGTTAAGTAAAGTTCTTCTTCTCTTAAATCAATTATTAATTTAAACTCATTATTTTTTACCATTTCACTAATTTTTTTACTATTTAATATATTAACCTTCATAATTAACACCTTACCTCAATATAAGATATTACTTTTTGAGATAAGGTGTTACAAAAAAACATATTATTTTATATATTTGGTATTTGCCAATTGATAGGACCCTTTCCTAGCCTTATAAGTATGTCATTTATTTTAGAAAAATGTCTACAACCAAAGAATCCTCTATGGGCAGATAATGGACTTGGATGAGGAGCTTCTAAAATACAGTGTCTATTACTGTCGATAAAAACTTTTTTCTTTCTAGCATTTCCTCCCCATAACACAAAAATTACAGGCTCTTCTCTTTCATTCAATTTCTTTATTATTTCATCAGTGAATATTTCCCAACCTTTATTTTGATGAGAATTTGCCTCCCCAGCTCTAACTGTAAGAGCTGTGTTTAATAATAAAACACCTTGATCTGACCAAGGAATTAAATAACCATTGTTAGGTATAAAACATCCCAAATCATCCTTCAATTCTTTGTACATATTTAATAGAGATGGTGGAGTCTTAACTCCTGGTTGTACAGAAAAAGCCAATCCATGAGCCTGATTTTCTCCATGGTATGGATCCTGTCCTAAAATTAATACCTTAGTATCCTTATAAGATGTATGTTTTAATGCTTCGAATATATTGTACATATTTGGATATATAATCTTACTTTTATATTCTTCAATTAAAAACTCTCTCAATTTCACGTAGTAATCTTTTTTAAACTCTTCTTTTAGTAAATCGTCCCAATCATTTCCTAAGTTAACCATTTTATCCTCCAATTCTTAATTCGCTATAACATCTTCTTCATTTTTATCATTATCTTTGTTCTGAGTTGTTATTTTTATATGAACCTTATTTGGTAAACATACTATACTTTCACTTGGTTTCGTAATAAACCCAGTGTGAACACATACTTTATCTGGACAAGATGCATCTGAAATTTCAACTCCATGATCATGAATTTTAATTATGTTATATCCTTCTTCACTTTCTATTTTGATTTCTTCTTCATCATCAATACTATAAGTTTTATATAACTTATTATCCACATATATTTCTATATTGTCTCCATTTTTAGTATTTACAAAGTAGTTAATCCCAAAAGTAGCGGCTATAACTATTAAAATTGCAATTATTAATATAAAGTCTTTCTTTTTCAACCTTCTACCTCCTAAACATAAATATTATTTGTAAATATTTATGATATAATTATAAATATTAAATTAAATATAACATAAAAAATTGGAGGAATCATTATGAATAAGAAAAAACTCCCATCAATTTTAATTTTAGTTGTAGTTATAGCATTTTCCCTTTTTATAATAATTAAGAATAAAAAGGAAGATAAGTATTCAAATACATACTATAATTTAGGAACTATAAACGAAATAACTTTGTACGATATTACAAAAAAAAGTGGGGATAAGATATTAAAGGAATGTGAAGCAATATTAAAAGATATAGATAATAAAATGAGTTGCCAAATAGCTTCTAGCGAAATATCTAAAATAAATGACAATGCCGGAAAAAACTATGTTAAAGTATCTGAGGATACTTACTATGTTATTAAAGAATCCATAAAATTCTCTAGTATGTCTAACGATACATTTGACATTAGTATAGGTCCTATTATTAACTTATGGGGAATAGGTACAGAAAATGCGAGAATACCTAGCGAAAAAGAAATTAAGGATAATATAACTTTAGTTAACTACAAAGACATACTTTTAGATGACGATAGTCATTCTGTAAAATTAGCAAAGAAAAATATGAAAATAGATTTAGGCGGTATTGCTAAGGGTTATGCCGCAGATAAAATATATGAACATTTAAAAGAGGAAAAATTAGAGAGTGCTTTAATCAACTTAGGTGGTAATATATATGTTCTTGGCAATAAAGAAAATAATCAACCTTTTTCCATAGGAGTCCAAGACCCAACCAAACCTCGTGGCAATTCCATAGGAAATATTAAAGTTTCTAATAAATCTGTTGTTACTTCTGGAATTTATGAGAGATATTTTGAAAAAAATAATAAAATTTATCATCATATGCTAGATCCTCATACAGGATATCCTTTTGATAATAATTTAAGTAGTGTTACTATTGTTTCTGACAAATCAATTATTTGTGATGCACTCTCAACTACAACATTCGGTTTAGGCGTTAAAGATGGTCTAAAATTAGTTGAAAGCTTAGACGGTGTTGATGCTATTTTTATTACAAAAGATAAAAAAATATATTTAAGCAGTAATTTAAAGGATAAGTTTAACTTAACTGATAGTAGTTTCACTATAATCGATAAATAATTCTTTTTAAAAATTCTTCCTAAGTTTAAGATTCCTAGGAAGAATTTTTTATTTACTAAAAAGTTATAATGTCATTTTACACATATTAAATCCTTCATGTCTTCAAACTTTTTGTCTCCTATACCATTAACATTTTTAATCTCTTCAACAGATTTAAAATCACCCTTTTCGCTTCTGTGATTTACTATTTTATTTGCTGTAGCCTCTCCCACCCCTGGCAAGGTATCTAGCTCTTCTATTGTAGCTATATTTATATTTATTTGAGATGCTTTTGACGATTCATCCTGATTAATATTACCCTCCTTTATAGCCTGATAATTATTATCTTTAACTACTTCTCCCATTTTAGGAATTATATAATGCATTTCATCTTGTACTCTAATAGCCATATTTACACCGTCTAAATCAGCTTTTTTAGTCGTTCCTCCAACCTTTTCTACTGCTGTTGCAAGTCTATCTCCCTCATTCAAAGTTACTATTCCTGGCTTGCTTACTGCACCACTAACATATACAGTTATTTTTTTATTTGTAATGTTTTCTTCCTTTTTTATTTCTTTTTCCTCAGTAGTTTTTTCAGGTGGATTCTCATCTTCAGTCAGAACATATACATTTTCTTTTGATTGAAGCTTGTCTTTAATAACCAATCCAATTGGACACATTAATATTATAAATATAAAAACAATTATTTTCTTTTTATTCACTATTTTTATCCCTCCTTAATTTAATTATTAACAAAAATATGGTATACTAAAAGACGAGACTAAAATTGGGAGGTTACCTATGAAAAAGTTTTTATCTTTTTTGCTAGCATTTCTTCTTTCTATAACAACTTTTTCAGGTCCAATTTCTGTATTTGCTGATAGCAAAGATGTATCTATTTCTTCACCTAACTCCGTAGTATTAGACTACGAAACAGGTACAGTACTTTATGAGAAGAACGGAAATAAAAAAATATATCCAGCATCAACAACAAAGATATGGACTGCTTATTTAGTTATAAAAAATGTAAAAGATTTAGACCACTCCATTGAGATTGATAAAGATCTTTCTGTAGATGGTTCGAGTATGTACTTACAAAAAGGGGAAATATTCACTGTTAGAGAATTATTACAAGGATTACTTGTACATTCTTCAAATGATGCTGCAGAAGTATTGGCTGAATATGTATCTGGATCCAAAGAAGCTTTTGCTGACTTAATGAACAAAGAGGCAATGGCAATAGGGGCAAAAAATACTCATTTTAATAATCCACATGGATTACCTGACAAAGAACATTATACAACTGCTTACGATATGGCTTTAATGGCAAGAGAAGCTATGAGTAATGACCTTATTAGGGAAATAGTTCGCACAAAATCATTAACCTTTGAAAAGTGCGATACCCCTACTAGTAGACGTTTTATAACAAGAACTTTCTTTAATACAAATAAGTTTTTAACTTCAACGGAAAAAATTAAATACAACGGAAAGTCTGTAGATATAAAATATGATATAGTAGACGGGATAAAAACAGGGTATACTGATGATGCCGGTAGATGCTTATTATCAAGCGCCGTAAAAAATGACATGAGAGTCATATCAGCAGTCTTTAAAGATGCTGGTACTGATGTTTATGCAGATTCTAGAACTCTTATAGATTATGCCTTTAATAATTACTACACTCAGACAATAATTAACAAGGCGGATTATACTAAGAGTAAAAGGGTTCTATTTACCGAAGAAAAGGAATTACTTTACGAACCTGAGTTCAACTATAAAATTGTTTTAGAAAAGGGAAGTAAAGCATCTGAAAATTATAGTGCAAAAGTCAATTTAGATTATGATTTGCCTATTAAAAAAGGTGATAAAGTAGGTACTCTTGATGTATACAACGGTAAAACTTTAGAAAAAACCATAAATTTAGTAGCAAAAAATGATTTAAATAGTTTATTTGGATTTATTACAGAAAATACTACTGTAAAATATTCTATTAAACTTGCTTTCGCTTTAATTTCTTTATTTATTATATTTATAATTTCTAGAATAATAAAGAAAAGAAGAGCAATAAGAAGAAGAAAATCAATTAAATTTAAAAGAAAATAAAAAATAAGATGGATAATCCATCTTATTTTTTATTTTAAATTTTTCTTTATACCTTTATCCAATATATTTTCATAATCAATAAAATCATATATATATCCATCAAAAACTTTAGAGAAACTCTGTAACTCATCTAAAGATAAATCTTCTATAGATTTATTATTATCTTCACAATAAATTACAATTCCACCCACTATACCATGAGCATCTCGAAAAGGCACATTTTTATTTACTAAATAATCTGCCACTTCTGTAGCATTTAAAAAACCACCTTTAACAGCTTTTTTCATATTATCTTTTCTAATTCTCAATGTAGCTATCATTCTCTCCATTATTTGAAGGCACATAGAAATAGTATTTACACTATCAAAAAAGCCTTCTTTGTCTTCTTGCATGTCTTTATTGTACGCTAGAGGCAATCCTTTCATCACTGTTAATAGAGAAATCAAGTTCCCATATACTCTTCCTGTTTTTCCTCTTATCAGTTCTGCACCATCAGGATTTTTCTTTTGGGGCATTATAGAACTACCAGTTGAATACAAGTCATCTAACTCAATAAATCTAAATTCTTGAGAACTCCAAAGTATTAGCTCTTCACTAAGTCTACTTAGATGCATCATTATTATAGAAAAATCACTCATAAGTTCCAATAAATAATCTCTATCACTTACTCCATCCATAAAATTCTCTACTGGCTTTTTAAAACCCAATATGTCACTGGTAATATTTCTATCAATATTATGGGTAGTACCAGCCAATGCTCCACATCCTAAAGGTGATTCATCTAAAATTTCCAAAGCATTATTTAGCCTTTTACTATCTCTATCTAACATACTATAATAAGCCATAAGGTGATGTTTAAAAGTAACTACTTGAGCTCTTTGTAAATGAGTATATCCAGGCATAATAACCGGATTATTGTCTGCTACTTCTTTAAGTGTATTTTTTAATTTATCTACATGTGAAATAATCTCTTTACATTTTTCCTTTGCAAATAATCTCATGTCTATAGCAACCTGATCATTTCTACTTCTTCCTGTATGAAGCTTTTTCCCCACATCTCCAACTCGTTCAATTAAATTTATTTCAACAAAACTATGAATATCTTCATAATTTCCACTAAGAGATAATTTACCTTCTTCTATGTCTTTCTCTATAGATTTTAAACCTGCAATTATTATTTTTCCTTCTTCTTCACTTAACAGATTAACTTTTACTTGCATATGAACGTGAGCTAAACTTCCCTCAATATCCTTTTTATATAAAAGCGAGTCAAAACAAAAGGATTTATTAAATTCCTCCATTAACTTATTTTCATCACTTCTAAAACGTCCTCCCCAAAGCTTCATCTAAATTGCCCCCTTTAGCGCATAATTTGTCCTATTAATCTACATTTCTTATAATAGTAGCATAATTGTTGATTAAGCAGTAGCAAATTTTTGTAAAATCAAATTATTAATAGCCTTAGCTACCCCACTATTTCCATTTTTATCTGTTATATGATTAGCAATTTTTTTCACATCTTCTTCTGCATTTCCCATTGCCACACCTGTTCCTGCAAATTCAATCATAGATAAGTCATTATAATTGTCTCCAAAAGCCATAATTTGTTCTCTATCTATTTTTAATATATTTGATAGATACTCCACAGCATTTCCTTTATGACTGCCTTCACTCATAATTTCTAAGTTTCCTTTCCATGAAGATGTAACCTCTATATTATTTACAAATTTTAAATCAGCTCTAACTTTATCTAACAAATCTTGCTTTTCCATTTCCATAACATTAAACTTTAAAACATTGCTATTTTTAACATCTTCTCTTAAGTCTTTTTTAAATATTATTTCAGCCTTATCAGAGAAGTTTTTTTGAATAAATTCTTTCATAAATTTCTTTTCTTCTTCAGTTTCATACTTTTGAAGTATTTTTTCATCTGTATAAACTTGATATCTAAGATTATATTCATCTATAATATCCATTATTTTCAAACATATATCTTTATCTATAAAATTAGAATATAAAACTTCATTTGTTATTGGATGCTTAATTATAGATCCATTAGAAGATATTATTGGCATTGTATTATCTAAAAAAGTCACATGTTCTTTAGCTGAATCATGAAATCTACCTGTAGCAAAGACCACTTTAATCCCCATTTTTTCTGCTTCTTTTAATGCAATCTTATTTTCATCTGTAATTTTATGGTCTTCACCTAAGACAGTTCCGTCCATATCTGTCACTATCAATTTATAATTTTTCATACTCACTCTACCTCTTTTTATTATTTAGTCACTTTATATTTTATCATATAAATAAATACCCTTAAAATAAAAAAATATAGCATAAATATAAATAATTTATGCTATATCTAATATTCTTAATTTCCTGTTGCGTCTTTACATTCTTCATCTTCCATTTCTAGTAAACCAAGCTTTTTAGCTACAAGCTTAGTTGTGCTTCCTTGCAATATAAGTGTTATTAATATTGTCATAAATACTATAGATGATATTATTTCACTTCCAGGAACCTTCATAGATGTTATTATACCACAAAGAGCTGCTGGTATAACTCCTGTTTCCCTTACCCACATCATAAATATAAGTTGATTTTTATTCCATTTTGCCTTTCTATCTACCAAAGTACATGCTAGTATACATAAAGGTCTTACTATAAATATTAAACCTAAAACAGATATTAACGAAGGTACGAAATATTTAAATAATATATCTAGTTGAACTTGACTACCTAATATTATAAATATACACATTCTACAAATTGTACCTAAGGTTTCTGCCACACTACAATCTGCATCATAGTGTTTTTGGCTAAGCCATAATTTAAAGTTCTGTTTATTTCCTGTTACCAAACCAACTATAAAACATGACATATATCCACTACCACCTAAATAAGTAGAAAGCTCATATGCTATTATTACAGATAATATGGATATTATAGGAGTATAGTCTTTAAATATACCCTGTGGACTATCATTGACTAAGAATAATAAAACCAGCCCTGTTATCAAACCTACTATTATTCCCACTATAATCATAATACAAAGATTATATATATTTTCCTCTACAGAAAAATGACCTCCCATAATTATGGATAAAACTGCCACTGTTAATATAGCTCCAGTAGCATCATTTAATGCAGATTCGCTAATTACTGTTTGTTTTACTTTTTTATCAATTTTTACTTGGTTAAATATTGGCACAATTGTTGCTGGATCTGTAGATGCTATTATTGAACCTGCTAAAAGACAGGTCATAAAGCTAATTTGAAAATTCAATCCTATAATTTTTGCCATTAAAAATGATGTTATAACAACGCCAAGTGTAGATAAAAGAAATACACTAATTTTTACATCTTTCAGGACTTTTAAACTAACCTCTTTTCCCCCCAAATACAAAATAAATGCTGATCCAAATGTTAATATTAATTGGTTTTCCAGTTGAAACTGAGTAATATCAATAATTTTTAGAACAGATGGTCCTAAAAAGATACCAACAATCAAAAACAATACTACATCCGGTATATTTATTAATTCACTTCCTTTGCTGCATATTATTCCTGTAATAGCTATAGTTGCAAATAGAATTAATAACTTGTTACATGCTATTGCATGAATGGATGTTTCCATGTCCCCATCTCCTTTTCATAAGTGTTATTTTATACCATAATATTAATTATAAATAAAAAATGACCATCTGTGATGGTCATTTGTGTTAAATTTATGTTATAAATTTTACTATTCAACTACTGCTATTATTTCTATTTCAACTTTAACGTCTTTTGGTAATCTAGCAACTTCAACACAAGCTCTAGCTGGTTTATTTTCTCCGAAATATTCAGCATAAACTTCGTTTATTTGAGCGAACTCATTCATATCTTTTATGAATACTGTAGTTTTAACTACATGTGAGAAATCAGCTCCTGCTTCTTTTAATATAGCTTGAAGATTTTTTAATGATTGAGCAGTTTGTGCTTTTACATCTCCTTCAACTATTTCCATTGTTTCTGGAACAAAAGGAACTTGTCCTGATATGAATAATAAGTTTCCAGCTTTAACAGCTTGAGAATATGGTCCTATTGCAGCTGGTGCATTATTAGTATGTATAACTTGATGTTTCATGTTTTTTACCTCCTAAAAAAATATATTGATTAAAAACATTTTCCTCTCTATTATACTACTCATAAAAAGAATTGTACATATGGTTTTTATAATTCTTTTTATTTAATAAACAAAAAAAGGTCCAAATATTTATTTTTAGACCCTTTTTTTATTTTCACTTTATATATTTAAAGCAGATTCTATTTAACAACTATATTTACTAATTTTTTAGGAACAGCAATAACTTTTACCACATTTTTTCCTTCTATTGCAGCTTTAACCTTTTCACTTTCTAAAGCTACTTTTTCCATGTCTTCTCTAGCTATATTAGCATCCATAGATATTTTATCTCTTAATTTACCATTAACTTGAACTATTACTTCTACTTCATCTTGAACTAAAGCTTTTTCATCGAATTTAGGCCAACTTATATCAAATACGCTACCTTCTTTACCTATCATAGTCCATAATTCTTCACCTAAGTGAGGAGTAAACGGTGCAAGTATATTTACTATTGTTTCGATACCTTCTCTTATTATTCCATCATTTCTAGTATCTAATTCTTTATATTTATACATTTCGTTTATTAATTCCATTAATGCTGCTATAGCTGTATTAAATCCGAATTTTTCACTTAAATCAGCAGTAACTTTCTTAAGTGTTGAGTGTATTACAAGCCTCATTGCTTTATCTTCTTTAGTTAAAGCTTTTACTTCAGCATTTGATTTAGCTACTTCAGCTAATTCATCAACTAATCTGTAAACTCTGTTTAAGAATCTAAAACATCCTTCAACACCTTGTTCTGACCAGTCTAAGTCTCTTTCTGGTGGAGCTGCGAATAATACGAATAATCTAGCAGTATCTGCACCGTATTTGTTTATTATTTCTATAGGTGATACAGTATTACCTTTCGACTTACTCATTTTACTTCCATCCATTAAAACCATACCTTGAGTTAATAAGTTTTTGAATGGTTCATCGAAATCTAACATTCCCATTGATTTGAATGCCTTAACGAAGAATCTAGCGTAAAGCAAGTGCATTATAGCATGCTCTACTCCACCTATATATTGATCTACTGGCATCCATTTATTTGCTAATTCTTTACTGAATGGTTCTTCAGTGTTTTTAGGATCTATATATCTTAAGAAGTACCAAGATGAATCAACAAATGTATCCATAGTATCAACTTCTCTTCTCGCTTCTTTTCCACAGTGTGGACAAGGAGTTGTTTTGAATGCTTGAGAAGTAGTAAGCGGAGATTCTCCTTTTCCTGTGAATTCAACATCTGTAGGAAGTAATACTGGTAAATCTTTTTTGTCTACTGGTACTATTCCACAGTCATCACAGTAAACAACAGGTATTGGGCATCCCCAGTATCTTTGTCTAGATAATAACCAGTCTCTAAGTCTGTAGTTAGTAGTTTTCTCTCCTCTATTATCTTTAGCAAGTTTTTCAACTATACCTTCAAATGCATCTGAAGCGTCCATTCCATTGAACTCTTCTGAGTTTATCATTTTATTGTCTTCATCTATAACAGGTATTATATCTAAATTAAATTTCTCAGCGAAATCTCTATCTCTATCATCATGAGCCGGAACTGCCATTATAGCTCCAGTACCATAGTCAGCTAATACATAGTTTGCTATCCAAACTGGTATTTTCTTGTTGTTTACTGGATTTATAACATATTTACCGATAAACATACCTTCTTTTTCTACATCAGAAGCAGTTCTTTCTATTTCTGTTTTAGTATGCATTTTTGCTATGAAAGAATTAACGTCAGATTCATACTCTGTACCTTCAACTAATTCCTTAACTAATTCACTCTCTGGAGCTAAAACCATAAAAGTAACACCATATGTTGTATCTGGTCTAGTAGTGTAAACTGTCATAGATTTGTCAGTTCCGTCTATATCAAATACCAATTCAGCACCATTAGATTTTCCAATCCAGTTTCTTTGCATTGTTTTAACTTTTTCTGGCCATCCATCTAAAGTATCTAAGTCATTTAATAATTCCTCAGCAAATGCAGTAGTTTTAAAATACCATTGTTCTAAGTCTTTTTTAACAACTACGCTATCACATCTGTCGCAAAGCCCTCCAACAACTTGTTCGTTAGCAAGAACCGTCTCACAAGATGGACACCAGTTAACGAAAGATTTTTTCTTATAAGCAAGACCTGCTTCTAAGAATTTTAAGAATATTTCTTGTGTAAATCTATAATATTCTGGAGTAGAAGTGGCTACTTCTCTTTCCCAATCATAACTTAATCCTAATAATTTTAATTGACCTTTCATGTCCTCTATGTTTTCCATAGTCCATTTATGTGGATGTATTCCATGTTTTATAGCCGCATTTTCAGCTGGTAAACCAAATGAATCCCATCCCATTGGATGAAGTACATTGTACCCTTCCATTTTCTTAAATCTAGCAACTACGTCACCTATAGAGTAGTTTCTAACATGTCCCATATGTATGTTTCCTGATGGATAAGGGAACATCTCTAAAGCATAATAACTTGGCTTTGAAGAATCCGTTGTGTCAGTTTTATATTGATTATTTTCTGTCCATGTTTTTTGCCATTTGTCTTCAATCTTTTTAAAATTGTAAACGCTCATGATTTACCTCCTAAGTATTTTCTGTAATAATTTCCATAAGTATTATTTTATCCAAGTTAAGAAATTCTAAAATTTCTTAATAATATTAAAAAAATCCCCGTCCTAAACTTTACGTTTAGGGACGAGGATATATTTTCGCGGTACCACCCTAATTAGTTTACAAAAGTAAACTCTCTTAGATAGTCTTTATGCCAACTACGGCCAAATAATTTTATGTTAGCAAGTTCAAAAATAGTTTATGCTGATTCACACCAAATATCAACTCTCTGAAATAAACAAACTTTCCTACTACTCTAACTTATTTGATTTCAATCTTTATTTTTCTATAATATTAACATCTTTATGCTAAAGTGTCAACATCCACGTATGGAGCATCTTTCCATAGTTTTTCTAAGTTATAGAATCCTCTATTTTCTTCATCAAATACGTGAACCATTACATCACCATAATCAAGTAATATCCAATTTTGAGTTTCATATCCTTCTTTTGATCTTGGTTCTATTCCGTGCTCTGTTAAAGCATCTTGTACATTATCTGCTATTGCTTTAACTTGTCTTGTAGAACCAGCAGTTGCTATAACAAAATAATCACATAGAGAAGATACTTTCCCTATATTTATTATTGATATATCTTGACCTAATTTATCATCAATTGCATCGTAAACAATCTTTGTCATTTGTTCAACAGTCATGTTAGTCATATTCCGTCTCCTTTCAATTTTAAAGCTACCTAGTTATTATATCATAAATATTTGTATTATTACTATTATATATACAAATTTAAAAATTTGCGCCTATTATTATACAATCTTACAATACTATTTGCTTGAAAAATAATCATTCTAGTTAAAAGTACCTATAATCAATTCTTCTAATATATAATTTCTAGCTTTTACAGTTCTTGGGTGTATTAACTGATTATTATCTATCACAAATTTTATAGTATTATTGAAAGATAAAATTAATGCTTCTTCTAATCTCCCACTATAAGTTAGTTCTCTTAATTCTTCTACTCTTGGAAAGTTCCTTCCCTCTTCTATTAAGTCAGCCATATATATTATTTTTTCTAAAAGAGACATGTTTTCCTTTCCTGTAGTATGATATTTTATTGCATTTATAATTTCTTCATCCTTAATATTAAATATATCTACTGCTACATAAGAACCTATAACACTATGAGATAGGGCTATATTGTTTACTTCCAAAGGATCTAGTTCTATATTAAACCTTTCTATACAATCTTCAATTTGTTCATCTGTAAAATATTTAGCACAATCATGAACAAGTCCAGCAATTTCGGCTTTTTCTTTGTCACACTTATATATTTCACTTAGCTTTAATGCACATTTTGATACATTTAAAGAATGTTTTAATCTTCTCTCAGGTAACATCTCTTTTAGTGTTTTTTCTATTTGTTTTATATCCATTTACTCAACTCCAAAATTGTATAAACCCTTTTCCTTTATATATGATTCCACATTTTCAGGTATTAAGTACCTAACTGACTTCCCTAAATTCAGTTGGTCTCTAATATATGTGGATGATATATCTAAGGAAGGTACATATACATTTATAATTTTTGCATTATATTTATTTTCTAATTTTTCTATATAGTCTTGAGCCCTAAGCAGACTTATACCCGGCCTTGTTGCTGCTACAAATGTGGCTAATTTGAAATTTTCAGCAACATCTTTCCATGCTTCTATATCACATATGGCATCTGCTCCTGTAATAAAAAATAATTCACAAGTTGGATAAGTCTTTTTTAACTCCCTCAAAGTATCTATAGTATAAGTCTTTCCAACTTTATTAATTTCCATATCAGAAACTACAAAATTTTCATTTTTTACAGTAGCAAGTACTACCATTTCATAACGATCTTTTTTATCAGTTATATTCCAAAATTTATGAGGAGGATTACCAGAAGGTATGAAAATAACTTTATCTAAATTATATTTGCCTCTTATAAACTCCACCGTTGCTAGATGAGCATAATGTATAGGGTCAAATGTTCCTCCTAATATTCCTATTCTTAAATTATGAGCACTGTCCCTAAATTTTGCCATCTTCTCATTATTTTTCAATATAGATTCAATAACTATATCTTCAATCCTCATTATTATTCTCCTTTTTACTCCCTTTTTTCTATAACAATTAAGTTTATTATATAAAAACCCTTTTTTTAGTATATAATCATAAATATATATTTTTATTAACTAAATTATCTATATTTATACTTTAATTGCAAAAATTTGTTCACTATTAATATATATAATAATTTCAATTATATAACAAGTGATTTTTAACATTTATTTAACTTTAAGCAATAAATTTAATTCAAAGGAGACAAAATATGTCTGTAATAACAAAAATTGAGGTTCAAAAGAAAAACCAAGACAGAGTAAATATTTATGTTGATGAAAAATTTTTCATGGCTATTTATAAAGAGCTAGTATTTACTTTCAATTTAAAAAAAGGTGACAACATAGAAGAAGATCATCTTAGACAAATTTTAAAAGATGAAATGTTTTTAAAAGGCAAAAATAAAGCTTTAAATATTCTATCAAAGGCTAGTCAGTCTGAGAAAAAAATTAGAGAAAAATTGGAAAATGATTTTGAAGAAGACGTTATAGATGAAGTTCTTGATTTTTTAAAAAAATACAATTTTATCAACGATAACGAATTAGCTTCTAAAATTGTAACTACAAATGTTAATCTAAATAAATATGGTAAAAATAAAATAAAACAAAATCTTTATAATAAAGGAATTGAAAAATCAGCCATTGATGAAGCTATTTCTGAAATTGATATAGATGCAGAGTTTAAAAATGCTCTTTATTTAGCTGAAAAAAGATATACACGAGTGAAAAATGAAGACCCTAAAAAAGCTTATGCTAAAGTTGCAAATCACCTTGCTTATAAAGGCTTTAATTATGATATAATTAAAAGCGTATTAAATAAGATTTTTAAAAATGATTACAATGACGATTATTAAGATATAAGTATATACATTATACTTTAGGAGGTAATATGAAAACTGTTATAGCCATACTTTGTGTACTATTATCAATTTACAATATTAAACAATTATACAAGGAAGATAGATAAAAAAGAGATTATTTTAATAATCTCTTTTTTAAATAAAATATATTTTATAAGATATTTTGTTAAGACTATAATTATAATTAGTGATTATTATTTTAAAATAAATTATACATAAGGAGAGTTCATATGATAGATTTAGTTTTGCTAGGATGTGGTGGTAATGTACCTATGCCTAATAGAAATCTTTCCTCTTTATTTATTAATTATAAAGGGAAAAAAATTTTAATAGACTGCGGCGAAGGTACTCAAGTATCTATGAGAATGAAAAATTGTGGTTTTAAAGATGTAGATTTGATTTTAATAACTCATCTCCATGGTGACCATATAATAGGTCTTATTGGTCTTTTGTCTACTATGGGCAATAGCGGTAAAACAGAAGACTTAACTATTGTTGGACCTAAAGGAATTATAGAAACTATGAAAGCTATAAAAGTACTTGTGGAATATTTGCCTTATAAATTGATAATAATAGAAAATCCAGATAAAAGCTTCACTTTAGAAGATCATCCTACTTTTAAAGATTTAGAAATTTCTACACTAGAGCTAGATCACTCCACTGAATGTTTGGGTTATAGCTTATATTTTAAAAGAGCTCCTAAGTTTAATGCAAAAAAGGCAAAATTAAATAATGTTCCCCAACATCTGTGGAACAGGCTACAAAAATCTGATTCTGTTTTTTATGATAGAAAAATGTATACTTCTGATATGGTTTTGGGAGATGATAGAAAAGGTATTAAAATTAGTTTTATTACTGATACGAGATTCTTACTTACTATCCCTGACTTCATTAAAAATAGTGATTTATTTGTTTGCGAAGCCATGTATGGAGATGATATGGATATTTCTAAAGCTGTAAAAAACAAACACATGACTTTTACAGAAGCTGCTAACCTAGCAGCATTAGGCAAAGTTAAACAACTACTTTTAACACATTTTAGTCCATCTTTAGAAAATCCCAATGAGTACTTAGAAAATGCCACAAGGATTTTCCCAAATACTATAGTTGGAGAAGATAGATTGTCCTTATCTTTAAATTACGAAGATTAAAAATAGTGCTCAATATAATGAGCACTATTTTTATTGAATATTTTCTAATTCTAATACCTTGTTTATACAAGGATCTATTTTACGTATACCATACCTTATAGTATTATTCACCACTACATCTGGTGTAACTTTTTTTTCTTCATCACATATACCACTTTCTGTTAAATACATTGTGGATGACATTCTAACAATAAGACCACTATTATTTAGCTTAAAAAGTACAGGATCATATACATATCCATCTCCACCTGTTTGGGATCCTATTATAGTAGCAAATTTCTGTTCTTTACAAAATATAGCAAATGATTCTGCTCCAGAAAATACATCATCATCTACTAGTAAATATATTCTCCCTTTAAAAGGTGCTTTTGATTTTCCTTCCACAACCTCTTCATTATATTCAAAATGTGTAAACATACTAGTAGCTTCTTTTGGTGCATTACTTAGCAGAGGTAATTCATCAATATCATTAAGCTTTGCATTCCTCGCTTTTGTATAGTTTTTTATAACCTTTGAAGAATTTCTAACCAAGCGATATCCCCTACATTTATAATTCTTATCAGAAATATTAGATACTAAGTCTATCCAATATTGATCATTACCTCCCATATTTCCTCTTATATCAATGATAAGAGATTGATAATCTTTTATTTCCTTTATATATGAACTAATTTTTTTCATATCATCGTCAATACTTCCACTTGCCGAGTTCATTTGAGGTATATACATATATCCCACTTTATCTTTAACTAAATCTTTTAGCTCTATATTTTTACCACTTCCCATTCCATACGCATTACTTTTTTCCTTATCATTATATAAGTGGTTTAAATCTTTATCATTAAAAAAATCATACCATCCTAGAGGTTCATAAACATCTTTCAACATATTAAAGTACCAAGCATCAGTAATCACTTCTGTATGCCCATTATGCAACTTTCTCATTATGGAATTTAATTCATTTGCAAAATCCTCATCTGATGATGTTTTTTTAATTCTCCTTCTAAAATCCTCTTTATTTGCTAGCCAATCATCTTTATATAGTCTTTTATTAACTTCTAAATATGGATACCCCTCTTTGACTTCATTGTATAATTGTTCAAAATCAGCTACTTTTTCTTCTAAAGTCAAAGTACTAGTATTAGAACATCCAACTGTAGTCAAACATATTAATATAGATATTATTAATATCCTCCACTTCATAGATTTTCCCCCTAATTATACTTCCTCATCTTCTATATACTCAAGTATATCCCCTGGCTGACAATCTAAAACCTTACATATCTCGTTTAGAGTTGTAAACCTAACAGCCTTAGCTCTGTTATTTTTCAGTATAGATAAATTGGCATTAGTAATATCTATTTTTTCTGCTAAATCTTTCAGAGACATCTTCCTTTTTGCCATCATCACGTCTAAGTTAACTATAATAGTCATAATAATCTCCTATACAGTATATTCATTTTCCTCTTTTATTGTAATCGCTTGATCAAAAGCATCTGCAATTACAAAACATAAAAGACCTGCTATAAAATATATAGCCATACCTGGTGTTATAAAAACGCCTGGAGCTAAGTCCAAAAATCTAAGACCACTAACTCCATTTATTATTGTAAGAATATAGTCTAATATTAAATTTACAAGTAATAAAGACCCTATATTTTTAAATTTTTTTACATTTGATTTTACAAATATATTTACTCTTGAAGTACTTACTATATCCAATAAAAAAGCAATCATTGTTAGATAAGTTAATCCAATAATAAATACTCCAATATAAAATACTAATGTACCTGTGTCCTTACTATTATTAAAAATAAATGGAATTCCCATAAATACCGCCATTATCAATATTAAACCCAATGCGAAGAATAACATTATTAATGAAGAACTTAATATACTTTTTGTTTTTGTTGTATTTTTTAACATAATACACACTCCCCCTTTTGTTTTTATAATATTATGATAGCAGTTATAATATCGTTTTTCAATAAATTAATATTGTATTTTAATATATTTTTATCATAAAAGATTAATATATCAAACTTTTGATTGCACAAAAATAGAGGTAGACTAATCTACCTCTATTTTTATTGTTCATCTGATTTTATTGCAATCCATGCTTTATCATACATTTTTTTAACATCTAGCGGGAAATCTTTGTAAATTTCGCATCTATTCATTATTTCTATCGGCATATATGCATTTGGATTGTTTTTTACATTTTCTGGTTGTTCTTCTCTTGCTTCTTTATTAGGAGTTGTATATCCTATTTCATCAGCTATTCTAAGGGCACTTTTCTTATCACTTACAAAGTTTATAAACTTTTCAGCACCTTTTACATTTTTAGCATTTTTAGGTATACATAAACTATCAATCCAGAAGTTTGCACCTTCTTCAGGCACTACATAAACCAGATTAGGATACTCATCTTGTAAGTTTAATCCTTCTCCAGACCATATCATGTTTATATCTGTCTCTCCTGCTGGGATCATTGTCGTTCCATTATCTACACCATATAAGGGTTTAACCAATTTTCTTTGTTCTAATAGTAATTCTTTTGCTTCTTCTATTTCCTTTGGATTAGTTGAATTTAAAGAATACCCTAATTTCTTTAATGCTACACCTATTGTGTCTCTATATGTATCAAACATAAATATTTTGTCTTTATATTTTTCATTCCATAATATGTCCCAACTTTTTACTTCTTCTTTCACTACATCTTTATTATAAATAAGTCCTACTGTTCCGAACATATAAGGTACTGAGTATTTATTACCTGGATCTATTTCTAAGTCTAAGTATTCTTTGTCCATCTGAGAGATATTAGTTATATTATCTTTATTTATTTCCTGTATAAGCTTTTGGTCTATCATTCTTGGCATTAAAGCATCTGACACTAAAATAACATCGTATTTTCCCGCTCCACTTTTAACCTTTGAATACATAGCTTCCATATCATCAAAAGTTTCAATATTAACTCTTATATCATATTTTTTCTCAAATTCTTTTACTGTTTCATCATCTATGTTTTCACCATAGTTAAAAAAGTTTATTTCTTCAGGATACTTATCCTTTTTGTTACAACCCGTAAAAAATATGCTTACTGTTGTTAAACATATTATTAAGGTTAATATTTTAGCTATTTTTTTCATATTTTAATTTCCTTTCATATTTTATTTTTAAATTTATTTATGAGTTATAATACCAAATTAAATATAACTTATTAGAATTATATTCTAAATATCATTTTACAGTATAACATACTTTATATAAAAATTAAAATTTAAGCATTATAATGAATCTTCTATTAATTATATTTAAATAAAATAATTAATATTTACTTTTCTCAAGTCAAACAATTAGAAATAAAAAAAGCCATCATAAATGACTAATTTAGTCACTTAATAATAGCTTCTTTTTATATGATTCTGACATTTATTTATTATAAATTATATATCATTATCTTCTTTGAGATCTTTTAGTTGGTTTTCCTTTTTTAGTCATACCTTCTTCTGCTACTTTTTTAACTGAAGCTTTTTGACCTGGGAATAATATTTTGGGTTCTTCTACATTTTTTCTGTATAATGTAAATTTAAAACCTATAGCTTGAACAAACTCCGCTCTTAATGCTTTGCATATAGCATTAGCCGCTTCTTTTGTATCTATACCAGCAGTTTCTAATATAGTTACTTTAACTAATTCTTTCGAATCTAGCATTATATCTAATTGTTCTAAGAAACCTTCAGTTACACCGTCTTTTCCTATTTGAGTTATAGGCTTAAGAGTATTTGCTAAAGATCTTAAATACGCTCTTTGTCTTCCGTTTAACATATTGTCACCTCTTTTGTATTAAATTTTAGTCATAGAATTCAAATTCTATTTCGTATATCTTAACTGTATCTCCATCTTCAATACCCATTTCTCTAAGTTTGTCAAATACACCTTGACTTTCCATAGATTTTTGGAAGAATTGAATAGATTCCATATCTTCAAAGTTAACAGAGTACATAATTCTTCTAAGTGCCTTACCTGTAACAACATATACTCCATTTTCTATTTCTACTTGTAAAGCTTCTTCTTCTTCAGAATCTAATTCAGGAACATATAGTTCTTCTTCAGATACAAGTTCTATTTCTTCAGCATCTTTCAACACTTGAGAAACATAAGTTATTACATCATCTATACCTTCTCTTGTTGCTGCAGACATTTTGAATACTTTGTATCCTCTTTCTTCTAAAGTTGTCTTAAACTCTTCATAAACTGATTCATCTTCAAGTATATCTATTTTATTAGCTACTACAACTTGAGGTCTTGTAGCTAGTTTTTCATTGTATAATTTAAGTTCACCGTTTATACTATCAAAGTCTTCTAAAGCATTTCTACCTTCTAGTCCTGAAATATCAACTATATGTATTAATACTTTAGTTCTTTCAACGTGTCTTAAGAAGTCATGGCCAAGACCAATTCCTTCAGCTGCACCTTCTATAAGTCCTGGTATGTCAGCTAAAACAAAACTATCGCCAAATTTTGTTTGTACCACACCAAGATTTGGTGTTAAAGTTGTGAAGTGATAATTTGCTATCTTTGGTTTAGCTGCAGTGACAACTGATAAGAATGTAGATTTACCTACGTTAGGAAATCCTAATAGTCCTACATCAGCTATCATTTTAAGCTCTAATATAACCCATTTTTCTTCACCATCAGTTCCTGATTTTGCAAAGTTTGGAGCTTGTCTTACTGCGTTTGCAAAATTATGGTTTCCTTTTCCGCCTCTACCACCTCTTGCAACAACAGCTTTATCTCCTTCTTTTTTTAAGTCAGCTATTATTTTATTTGTAGCTTCATCTCTGACTATTGTTCCTGCCGGTACCTTTAGCACTAAATCTTCACCATTTTTACCAGCTTGTCTTTTTTTACTTCCATCTCCACCTGGAATGGCTACGTATTTTCTTTGGTATTTAAAGTCCATTAGTGTTCTTAAGTCGTTATCAACTTCAAATATAACACTAGCGCCTCTTCCTCCGTCTCCACCATCTGGTCCACCTGCAGGAACATATTTTTCTCTTCTAAATGATACTGCACCGTTTCCACCATTTCCAGCTTTGACAAATATCCTTGCCTTATCTATAAACAAAAGTGGCACCTCCTATTGGAATTTGCATTTTATTCAAATTCTCATTATTTAAAAAGAAAAGGAGTGTAAATACACTCCTCTCCCTTTATTATTCAGCAACTTGTACTGGATATATACTTACTTTTTTTCTTTTTTTGTCTTTTCTTTCGAATTTAACAGTACCGTCTATTAATGCGAATAAAGTGTCATCTCCACCTTTACCTACATTAGTTCCTGGATGTATTTTAGTACCTCTTTGTCTTACTATTATACTACCAGCAGTAACTATTTGTCCGTCATATCTTTTTACACCTAATCTTTTAGCTATAGAATCTCTACCGTTTTTAGATGATCCTACCCCTTTTTTAGATGCTAATAATTGTAAGTTCATGTTTAACATTTGGAGTCACCCCCTACTTTTTTAAGATTTTTATATTGTTTCGATAATCCTTTTGGATTGATTTCATTGTTAACTCAAAATGTTCTAGTAATAAATCAGTTTTTTCATTTAAACTTTCTTCGTGAACTAGACATTCAATAAAACCTTCTTGGCCTATTACAGAGTCGAATTTTACTTTTGCTAATGTATCTAATGAATTGATAACACCAATGGCATTAGAAGTCACAGCTGAACAAACAATGTCTTGTCCTATTGGAGCAAAATCAGCATGTCCTTTTATTGTAAAACCTTTACGTCTAAATTCGTCTGTATAATGATATTTTATCTTTATCATTTTGTTAACCTATTACTAAGCGTTTATTTTTTCAACAACTATCTTAGTGTATGGTTGACGATGACCTTGTTTTCTTCTGTAGTCTTTTTTAGCTTTATACTTGTAAACTACTATTTTCTTAGCTTTTCCTTGCTCTACTACTTTAGCAGTAACAGAAGCACCTTCTACAACTGGAGCTCCAACAACTAGTTCTCCTTCTGCATTAGTACAAGCTAATACTTCGTTTAAAGTTACTTCTTCACCAGCGTTAGCTTCTAACTTTTCAACGAATAATACATCACCTTCAGCAACTTTGTATTGCTTTCCACCTGTTTTAACTATAGCGTACATTAATATACACCTCCTCGGTCTAAGAACTCGCCATCAAGGTATTTCCAAAGGAAAGTTTGAACCTTTTCTGTGCGGCATTACAGTTATAAATAATACTACTTATTGAACAAAATGTCAACTAGCTTACAAAAATAATTTTATATTTTTCATAGGATATATCTTTATTTTCTTCTAACAAAATGTTCATTTCATATTTTTTACTTATTTTATTAATTAGGCCCATGTAATTAACTTTAATTTTACTAAGTGCTATGGTGTTAAATTCAACAATAATATGATTATAGCATGTGTGATGTTTTATTCTATTTATTTCTTTTTCCAAATCATCCATAATATAGTTTATTGATTTCGTTGATGAATCTCCATTACATGTACTACATTCTTCTAAATAATATTCATTTATTGATTTTTTTTCTCTTCTTCTCGCAACTTCTACTAGTCCTAGTCTTGTAAGTCCTAATACTTCAGATTTTCTTTTATCTTTTTGCATCTCATGATTTAAGATTTTTAGTAAATTTTCCTTATTTTTCTTTTTAATCATATCTATAAAATCAACTATGATTATTCCGCCTATATCTCTAAGTTTTAACTGCCTTGCAATTTCTATACATGCTTCTTCATTAGTCTTATATACTGTATCTTCTCTGTTGGAATTTCCAGTGAATTTTCCTGTATTAACATCTATAACAGTTAAAGCTTCTGTTTTTTCTATAATTAGATAACCACCGCTTTTTAGCCATACTTTTTTATTCAGAGCTTTGTCTACTTGACTTTGAACTTTATATAAATCAAAAATATCTACATTATCAATTATCTTTAGTTTGTTTAAATAATCTTTATTAATACTTTTTAAAATACTTTTTATTTCTTCATATTTATTATTATCATTTACAACTATTTCGCTAGTGTAGTCATTTACATTGTCTTTTATGTATTTTGTAGATGCATCTAGATCTTTATATAAAAGCTTAGGCCCTATGCCTAACTTGAATTCTTTGCAAATTAAATCATACTTTTCCTTTAAGTCAGAAAAATCTTTTTCTAATTCTTCTTCACTACATCCATTAGCTTCTGTCCTAATTATAATTCCACAGTCTTTTCCAACAAGTTTTTTTATAATTTTTTTAAGTCTAAATCTCTCTTGTTCATCTTGCAATCTATTAGATATGGTTATTCTATCATTGCTTGGTATATAAACTAGGTAACGACCTGATAAACTTACTTCTAAGTTTAATTTAGGACCTTTTGTACCTACTGCATCTTTATTAATTTGAACCATAATATCCATTCCAGATTTTATGTCTGAATCCTTCTTAAGAGGAAGGTATGCTAGCTTTTCCATGCCTATATCTACAAAGCAAGCCTCTAGGCCTGCTTTTACATTTTTGACTATTCCTCTATATATGTTAGATACTAATTTATTATTTTCATTTTCATCAATTAATAATTCTACAAGTTTATCATCTTCAACTATGGCAGTTTTCTCTGATGATACTAAAGTTTCAATTATTATTTTTTTCATTATTATCCTCACTATAATGGAGTTACTAATTCTCCATCTACTATCTTATAAAGGTCTCTTCTTATTATTTCAACTTCTTTTGGATCCATTTTTATACCTAATATTTCAAGTAAGATTGGTACAAATATATTAGTATTTAAGTTAGCTTTAGATCCTGTAGCTATAATAGCTTCAAAAGTAGCTCTACTATCATCTAACGCAACTAAGTCAAAAGTTTTAATCATTGGTCTTATATCAACTTCCACTATTTTACCTTTTTTATTTTTCTTACTTATCATTATTGATTTACTTGTTATAAACTCAAGTACTCTAGTTTTTACAAGCTCTTTGCTTAAAGGAGTTTCTAAATCTATATTAAATAAATATTCTCCATAAACTATTTCTTGTGCTAGAGCTGGAGTTTGTGGAGTTATTTCTTCTGCTTTTATAAACTCCACACCTATTGGTAATTCTTCATTTATTCTTTGTAAAAAGTCTCCAACAGATATATCATCTTCTATTTCTATATCTACATACTCTCCTTGACTTTCTGTTCCTAGTGCTAGAGCATTAGCATAACTCATTTTTGGATGAGGGTTAAATCCTTGAGAATAAGATAAGTTTATTTCTGCTCTTCTAAATGCTCTTTGTAAAAGTCTTTGTAAGTCAAGATGAGATATAAATATCATATCATCTTCTTTTTTGTATTTAGCTCTAATTAACTTACTCATAATTAACATAGCCCCCTTCCTAAGTCCGTTATATTTATTCCACAACCATTACATTTATGTCTACAGTCTGGTGTTACTGCATCGTCTTTTGATTTGTCATTTTCTCTCATCAAGAATTTTTTAGATACACCTACATCTATGTGGTCCCATGCAAATACTTCATCGTAACTTCTTTCTCTATGAGCGTACCAGCTTATATCTAGACCGTTTTTTTCCATAGCCTCAGTCCATATATCTAAGTTAAAGTATTCTGACCATCCATCAAATTTAGCTCCAGCTTTAAATGCATCGTAAATGACTTTACCTATTCTTCTATCTCCTCTAGATACAACAGCTTCCATTAAGCTAGTTTTTGAATCATGATAGTTATATCTTATATCTCTATTTTTTAGAGCTTTAACTAAGTATTGTTGTTTTTCTCTAACTACATCTCCTGTATCTTGTGGATGCCATTGGAATGGAGTAAATGGTTTTGGTACAAATGTTGATGTACTTACTGTTACTCCAAACTTTCTAGATAATTTTCCGCCGTGTACTTCTCTATAAGTATCTATTACATTGTATGCTAAATCTTTTATTCCATCTAAATCTTCGTATCTCTCTGTTGGAAGGCCTATCATGAAGTAAAGTTTTACACTATGCCATCCCATTTCAAAAGCTTTTGTAGTAGCATTTTTTAAATCATCTTCACTTACACCTTTATTTATAACGTCTCTCATTCTTTGAGTTCCTGCTTCTGGTGCAAATGTAAGTCCTGATTTTCTGACTTGTTGTATTTTTTCCGCAATTTCCATTGTAAAGTTATCTAGTCTAAGTGATGGTAGTGATATCCCTATGTTTTTACTTGCGTATTCGTCTATTAAAACATCTGTAAGTTCACTTAGTTTAGAATAATCACTAGTTGAAAGTGAAGATAAAGATATTTCATCATATCCTGTACTTTTTATTAGTTTGTCTAAAGATGTTTTTAGCGTATCTATACTTTTTTCTCTTATTGGTCTATAAATCATACCCGCTTGACAGAATCTACATCCTCTTGTACATCCTCTAAATAGCTCTAAAACTACTCTTTCGTGAACAGTTTCTATATATGGAACTATTAAAGCTTCTGGATATGGAACTTCATCCATGTTTTTTATTATTCTTTTTCTTGGATTAGTAGGTATTCCTTCTCTATTTGGTACTGTTTCTTTTACTGTTTTGTCTTCATTATATGTAACATCATAGAAACTCGGTATGTAAACACCTTCTATTTTAGATGCTCTCATTAAGAAATCTTCTCTAGTTGTTTTGTTTTTTTTCCACTCTTTGTACTCATTTAGTACTTCTAAGTTAACTTCTTCACCTTCTCCAAGTATTACTATATCCACAAAGTCTGCTAAAGGCTCTGAGTTATAAGCACAAGGTCCTCCAACCATTATAAATGGATCATCTAACTTTCTATCTTTTGCAAGTATCTCTATATTAGCTAAGTCTAATATGTTTAATATATTTGTATAAGAAAGTTCATATTGAAGGGTAAATGTAACAAAGTCAAAATTTGTTATAGGTTCTCTTGATTCTATTGCAAATAGAGGTATATTCTTTTCTCTTAATATTTCTTCCATATCTACTGCTGGAGAGTAAACTCTTTCACAATAAACATTTTCATCGCTATTTAATACTCTATATAAGATTTGACTCCCTAAATGACTCATTCCTACTTCATATAAGTCTGGGAAACACTGTGCATATCTTATTAAACCTTCTTTGCTAGTATCTTTGTGTATTGAATTTATTTCATTTCCTAAATATCTAGCTGGTTTTTCTACTTTTTTTAAAATTTTTCTAAATTCTGCTTTATCCATCTAATATTGAAACCTCCGATAAACTAATTGTAATTAACATAAATTTTATTATACACTATAAAATATTCGGTATCAAAAATTTTTACTTTAAAATCCAAATATTAACTCATTACTTATATTATCGCGTTATTATTATTCATTATACTTATTTTACAACAACTTTATCTATATAAATATTAATTTGTAAAATGTTCCTTATAATAATATAATTTATTTAGTAGGATTATTTATACTGTTTTAGTTTTTTCTTATTTCTTGAGTAAAAATAACAAATAACTAAAATAATAATCTTAATCATGTTTTTAGTTTAATTTTGAATCAGATTGGGTATATACAATTTGTGCTATGATTTTTTATATTTAGGAGGTTTGCAATGAGCAATGTTTTTGAAATTAAGCCAGATATATTTTACACTGGCGTAGTAGATAAGGATTTAGAAATATTTGATATTATAATGGAAACAAAATATGGAACAACTTATAATTCTTACTTAATAAAAGATGAAAAAGTTGTTTTATTTGACACTGTAAAAGATTGTTTTAAAGATGAATTTTTAAGTAATTTACAAGAAGTAGTAGATATTAAAGATATTGATTGTGTGGTTGTTCACCACACTGAGCCAGATCATTCTGGTTGTTTAAAGTATATATTGGATATAAATCCAAACATAGAAGTTGTATGTACTAATGCAGCTAAATTATACTTAAGTGACCAAGTTAATAGACCATTTAATTGTACTACTGTTAAAACTGGTGATAAATTAAACATAGGTAAAAGAAATCTTGAATTTATTCAAGCTCCTTTCTTACATTGGGCAGATACAATGTTTACTTATGTTCCTGAAGACAAAATTTTATTAACTTGTGATGCTTTTGGATGTCATTATTCTGAATATGATGCAAAAGCTATACACGGTGAAGGATATTTAGATTCAGCAAAATTATATTATGATTGCATAGTTAGACCTTATGCAAAATATGTTTTAGATGCTGTAGACAAAGTTGTTGAATTAGGATTAGACTTTGATACAATATTAACTTCTCACGGTCCTATTCTTTCCGAAAAACCAATGGAACAAGTTACTAGATATGTAGAATGGTCAAAAGAAGCTTTAGAAGAAACTAATCAAGGTGAAATGGCTATATTCTATTTATCAGCTTATGCTAATACTTTTGAAATGGCTAAAAAAATACAAGAAGGTGCTCTATCTCAAGGTGTTAAGGTTAAGTTATTTGACTTAGAAAAATTATCTTTAGAAGAAATGCATACTGCTGTATTAAATGCAAAGGTAGTTTTAGTTGGTTCTCCAACAATTAATAGAACAATGGTTAAACCTATGTGGGATTTATTCTCAGCAATAGATCCAATGGCTAACAAAGGAACTATTGCAGGTGTATTTGGTTCTTATGGATGGAGCGGTGAAGGTATCTCTATGGCTGAGAATATATTCAAATCTATGTCATTTAAAGTTCCTCAACCAGCTCTTAAAAAGAAATTCTTCCCATGTGATGATACATTCAAAGAATGTTTAGATTACGGTGTAGAGTTTGCTAATTACATTAAATAAAAATTAAAAAGGTTAATGTGTTGAAAATCAATTCTTCACATTAACCTTTTAACCTTTATTTTAAACTCTTTGACTTGTAGTTTTTCTTACTTCTCTAAAAGAGAACTCTCCCCTATCCAATGCTTTAATAAAAATCTCTGCACTAGCTAAGTTCGTTGCCACAGGCACATAATATACATCACAAAGTCTAATCAATGCTTGTATATCTGGTTCATGAGCCTGAGAAGTTAGTGGATCTCTTAAAAATATAACTAAATCAATATCTTGATTTACAATTAGCGAACCAATTTGCTGATCTCCACCAAGAGGTCCAGATGCTAATCTATTTATTTTTAAGTCTGTTTCATCCATAATTCTTTTACCAGTAGTTCCTGTTGCATAAATGCCATATTTTTTTAATATGTTCTCATAGGCAATACAAAAGCCCACCATAGTATTTTTCATCTCATCATGTGCTACCAATGCTATATTCATTTTCATATTTCCCTTGTACCCCTACTTTCTTTAGAAGTTTATTTTCTTTCTTCTCATACAAACATTTAATATTAAGCCTAAACTTGCCATAGATGTTAAAACAGAACTACCACCATAACTTATAAATGGAAGTGTTACTCCCGTTACTGGTATCAATGATACGGTCATCCCTATATTTTGGATAATTTGATAGGCGAACATGGAAGTTACTCCAACTGCTATCAACGCCCCGTATTCATCTTTAGATTCAGCTGAAATCCTTAGCATTCTATATAAAAAATAGGCATATAAGCATATTAAAACTACCATTCCTATTACACCTAATTCTTCTCCTACAACAGCGAATATAAAATCACTATCTTGTATAGGTAGAAAGTCTTCTTGGTTTTGTGTTCCTTTAAAAAGACCCTTTCCAGTAAATCCACCTGATCCTATAGCTATATTTGACTGCATAACCTGATAGTTTCCTTGTATGCTTGTGTCTTCTGGATGCAAGAACCCTGTTATTCTAGCTTGTTGGTATGGATCTATACATAGGTATACAATAGGCAAAGCTACAACTCCAACTATTATTGCTTTTTTTAATATTTTGTAATCAATTCCAGCTGTAAATATTATTCCTGCAATTATACAACAAAATACTATAGCTGTACCTAAGTCTGGTTGTGCAATTAATAGACCTATTATAGGTGCTGCATACATTAATAATCTTACAACATCTTTTACATTATTCATTTTTCCTTTTTTAAGCTCTACAATTTTTGCATAACTTAATATAAATGTAAACTTAACAACTTCTGCTGTCTGCAAATCAAGTGGACCAAATGATAGAGTTGATCTAGCCCCTCCTCTAATAGCTCCTATTCCAGGAATTAGAACAATTGCTAATAACACAACACTTGCAACATACAACTCTTTGTAATATTGGCCTAAAAAGTTGTAATCAAAAAGCAATATGAACATAATAGCTCCTAAACCTAAAACAAAAGCTACAGTTTGTTTTATTAGCCTAGAATAATCCCCAGTTTGATTTGCATGAGTAGCACTACTTAAGATAACAATACCAAAAGTAAAGATTGCTAAAAGTGTAGCTATTAACTTCCAATCTAACTGTTTCAATAACTTTAAACTATTTTTATATTTAACCAATTTGTCACCGTCTTTCTGGTACAAAACCTATATTAAAATGTCATGAACTAAATAGGGAATATACCTTATGTATATCCCCCTTTTATTAAGACTAATTTATATTTTCTTGTCTTTTAAATTCTTAAGTGGTATATTTGCAACTAAGGCAGATACTGCTCTGTCTCCATTATCACTTCTAGTTTTAGACATTTTTATCTCTAAACCATCTTCTTCTATATCAGCGTAGTTAGATATAACTTTTAATATATCATCTTTAATCATATTTAAAAGTTGTGGAGAACAATCTACCCTGTCATGTACAAGAACTAATTTTAACCTTTCTTTTGCTACATTTTTGCTAGTCTTATTTTCGCTTGAAAAAGCCTTAAAAAGATCAAACATGAACATCCCCCTATTCTATTTAGCTACGCCAAACATTTTTTTGATTTTTCCAAAGAAGTTAGTTTCTTGCTCCATTTCCATAATAGGAACATTATTACCTAATATTCTTTGGGCAATGTTTCTATATGCTTTACCTGCATTTGATTTAGTATCAAGTATTGCTGGTTCCCCTTTATTTGTTGATATAATTATACTTTCATCGTCAGGGACTATACCAATTAAGTCTATAGCTAATATTTCAACTATATCTTGCTTGTCCATCATATCCCCACGTTTAACCATATCTTGTCTTATCCTATTAATTATCAATCTAATTTCACTAATTTCATTAGCTTCTAATAACCCAATTATTCTGTCTGCATCCCTAACAGCAGAAACTTCAGGATTTGTAACAACAATAGCTCTATTTGCTCCTGCTATGGCATTTTTAAATCCTTGTTCTATTCCCGCAGGACAATCTATTATTATATAATCAAAACTTTCTTTTAGTTTTTCACAAAGCTCAGACATTTGTTCAACAGATACTGCATTTTTATCTCTTGTTTGTGCTGCTGGTAATAAGTATAGATTTTCAAATCTTTTATCTTTTATCAATGCTTGTTTTAACTTGCACGTTCCCTCAACTATATCTACTATATCATATACTATTCTGTTTTCTAAACCCATAACCACATCTAAATTTCTAAGTCCTATATCTGCATCTACCACAACAGTTCTTTTATTTTCTAAACTAAGTGCTGTACCTAGATTAGCTACTGTTGTTGTTTTTCCAACTCCACCTTTGCCTGAAGTTATAACTATGACTTCGCTCATTATACTACCCCCTATATATTTCCTTGTTTTTTAAAGTTTTAGGTAAAAAGCTTTCAATAACAATCCTGTCTTTACTCACAAAGGCTATCTCAGGAATAATTTTTTTATCATCCTTGGACTCTTCATAATCATCCTCTGGTGCCTCTGCAATATTATCTGCTATTTGCAGTATTTTAGGATTTAAATTATTTGCTATAACATAAGCCGAATTATTTCCTTTGGCCCCTGCATGAACAAATCCTCGCACTTCACCCATTACTACAATATTCCCATTAGCAACTACTTTAGCTCCAGAATTCATATTTCCCATAATAACAACATTTCTAGTGGAACTAACTTGTGAACCAGGGTTCATATCACTCATTACTACAACGTCTCCATCAAAGACTACATTTTCCCCAGATCTCATAGCATCCACATACTTTGTTTCGAAAGTGTTAATATAAGTTTCTTTTTCTTCTTCTACAAACTCTATATCAAATTTAGATGTAATAGATTCTTTAATCATCATCATATGAATATCATTTAGATAGTCACAATTAATTTGATAAATTTTTGCCCCATTAAAAAATCCAACATTTTCTTCTAATCTATCTATTATACTTTTTTCTACATGTTCAAAGGGTGCTACTTTTTTAATATTAATAATAAGCCCTTTTTTATTTCCTTTAAACTCTATAAGCTCTTCTGTGGAATATTCACTAAAAGACATAACAACCTCCAGAGTGATATTAGTTTATTTATATATTCTTCATAAATATCTTAATCACCTTTTATTTTTTCAATTGTGTCGAAAAATTTATGCTATCTTCTTCTGAATTATTGTTGTCTTCTTTGTCTTTACTGTCTGTTGTATTATTAGTATCATTAGAAGATTTACCTCTTAGACCCATGTAGTGTCCTATAATATCCTTCATAGGCAATGTTGCATAAGTCCCTGAGTTACCTTGCGGTATTACAACACATATTGCTATTTCTGGATCATCTGCTGGAGCATAAGATACTGCCCAACCAAAATCTCCATATGTTTCTTTAAATGCATCAATTTGTTCATCTGTTAATTTGTGATTAAGCTCTTTTATTGCTCTTCTTAAATAAGCTGCATTTATTCTATCGTTATCTTCAGGTAATTTTTCAGAAACACCTTCTTTTAACTCTTTTTCTAGTGCTTCCTTAGTTTCATCATCTATATCTTTACTTGATAACTGTTCTTTAATTTCATCAATTCTAGCCTTAGTTAATTCTTCTTCTCTTTCTGCTCTTAATTTATGATATACCTTTAACACTTCATCTTTGTTTACATTGTATGATGATAAATGACTCATTAAATATTCATACTCATTGTCTGTTGGTATTTTTGTACTTTTTTGTGCCGTACCAGTCTTAGCTGCTATCGGTACACCAAGGTCTCCTAATACTTTATTAGCAGTACCTTCAGTAACAACTCTTTTCATACCTATAATTAAGTCTTTTAAGTTATTATCATCTTTAAAGTCTATTTTTTCAGATTCAGGTTCTTTTATATCTACTTTACTATAATCAGGTGATATAGACTTTTGAACAAGATAAAGTTGATTTAAAGTTCCTCCATTTGCTATAGCAGAAATATATCTAACTACTTGTGCTGGTGTATAAGCATTTTCCCCTTGGCCAATAGCTAAGTTAAATGCATCTGATACAGTCCATCTAGAGAATCTTAAATACGTATATACTATTTGATCAGCTAAAGGTTCTCTATCATCTTCTTTTACTTTAAGTTCTTCTAATCTTTTTAGCACTTCAGCCTTTTCTGGTGTAGTTTTTTCTTCACACCAGTTTGCTATTTGCTGAATTCTTGCAGCAAACTCTTCAGGATTTTTATCCTTAGTTATGTCAGTAAAACTATTTTTCATAACTTTATTTAAATATGTTTTTAACATAGATTTTGTAGATTCAATTTTAGCTTCTTCACTAGGTACTGTACCTTTGCTTTCACTGCCCAAGTCTTTATATAATCCAGTATAGTCATCTAAACCAAATAGTTTAGCATATTCCATTACTTGTTCTGGACCTATTTTTGCATTAGGGTCTGCTCCACCAATTCTATTTTCTCCTGTACCTATAGTGTAGAAGTAAATATTACAAGATTCTTGTATAGCTTTGTAAAGATTTACAATCCCATGATTAGCTCTACTTTTATTCCATATGGCATCACCATAAGATTTTTTTGATTTGCCAGAACCCATCCAAATAACCCCCGGGTCATTTATGGTATATTCTGGGTTTAAGCCATTTTCTAATGCAGCCATACCTGTAATCATTTTAAATGTTGAACCAGGTTGGAATACACCTTGAGTAACTAAGTTTAACAGCGGTGCTGGTGCAAGCAAGTCATTTGTGTTTTTAGGCTGTAAATCATTATAATCCTTTGATGATATTCCAGATACAAATAAGTTTGGATCATAAGATGGATAGGATGCTGAAGCTAAAACTTCTCCAGTGTTTACATCTGTAACTATAACAGCACCTGATTTTGCATTTGGATTCCCTCCTGCAACACTTACATTTCCATAATCACTTTCATAGACTCCACCATCACGTAATACTTTAAGCGTCTTTTCTAAAGCTTTTTCTGTTACTTCTTGTAAATCTTTATCAAGAGTAAGGTATACTGCATCTCCTGAAACAGGTTCAGTTACCTCTAAATTTTCTGTTATATTTCCAACAGCATCAACTTTAACTTTTTTATATCCATCCGTTCCATGTAATTTGCTTTCTTGAGTTTTTTCTACTCCAGCAAGACCTACTATGTCATCTTTAGAATACTTTTCTTCTTTATTGTCTAGATATTGTTTTTCTTGAGTTGAAGGTATTTTTCCTAAATATCCAAGAACATGGGATGCTAATTTTCCATTAGGATACGTTCTGACTGGTTCATTAGACACAGATATACCAGGAAGCTCAAGGGCCCTCTCCTCAATTGTTGCTATTGTATTTTCACTTATATTTTTTGCTATTGTTACTGGTTTATATTTTGTATAACCCTGAGATTTTATAAGATCTCTAACTATAAGTATTTTTCTAGCTTCTGAATCACTCAAACTTGAATCTATTAGGTAGTAATCCCTTATTGCTTTAAATGCTACATCTGCATCAGGTTTACTAGAATTTATTTTCTTTTCTTTCATCCATTTATCTACTTTATATCCTTCAAGCCAGTCATTCTTTTCCCTATCATCTGTAAATGTCCATTTTGACACAAGTATTGGAGGATAATATCCTGCTTCATTTACTTTCTTCTGCAGATCCGATGGTTTTAAATTTCTATTTTCTTCTGTTAACTTTCCATCTGCTATTAATTGATCTACTAAGTAATAAAATGTTTCCTTAGCATTTAAGTCTTGCGGAATATTATTTTGTTCCTTATATTGTTTTATATTTTCATCATAAGTATAATAATATTTCCCATTTTCTATTATTATTGGAAACTCATCTGTATACTTCTCTTTATTTTTTTCTAATAAATTAATAAGTTTTAAAGAAATATTATTTCCTTCTGACTTATCTTCTTTTGTATCATTTTTTGTTAATTCATTTATTGATACTTGAACAGTAAACTGATTCTCATTTCCTGCTAATATTCTTCCATACCTATCTCTTATTTCCCCCCTAGCCGCTTTTACAGTAATTTCTTTATATGTTTTATTATCGGCTAAATCTGTATAATAATCATATTTAATTATATTCATATATAAAATTTTGATTATTATAGCTGCAAAGGCAAAAAGAAATACATTTTTTATTATCCTACATCTTTCATTAATTTTCTTTTCATCCATTAAACCACCAACTAATCTTCTTTAAGTTTTAATATTGACTTATCAAAAGCCTTATATAAGATTAAGGCTATTATACTATTTAAAATTGGTAATATTACTATACCTCTTATTATCAATCTTGTAAAAGTAAAACTATTATACACAACAATAGATGCTAATATATTAAGTACTGAACTAAATATAGTTGTTGCTAAAATTAGTGTAAATATAGTAACTTTACTTTCTTTGTATATTTTTTTTCTTGAATAACTAATTATATAACATATTAAAAAGTAAACTAAACCATTTAACCCAAATATTCCACCAACAGTTATATCCTTCAATAAACCTAATATGGCTCCTATGATACCACTCTCAAGCTCATCTAGATATAAAGATATAATTGTTAGGAAAATCAAAAGAAAATCTATGGTTACACCGAATATACTTATATAATTTGTTATACTATTTTCTAATATTAGTATAGCTATTCCCAAAAGAGAAAGGTAAACTTTTTTCATTTTAGATACCCCCTCTAGTTTATATTTCTTGGCTCAACGACTACTACATCGTCTATATTTTTGAAATCAACATTCGGTTTTATTATTACATATTTTAATGAGTTATTTTTATTCTCAATTACTTTTTCTACTTTACCTATTACAATTCCCTCTGGAAATAGTGAAAGGCCTGATGTTGTAACTACGTCACCTGGTAGTACATCATAATTAGAATCAAACATATATCCTTGTAGTAACCCATTGTCTCTATAATCTGTTTTTTCGTCTACACTTTCACCATACGTAATAATACCCTTAAATTCAGAGTTCTTTGCTAACTTAAAACTTACTGATGATTTTGTATCTAATAATGAAATAACCTTACAATAATTTTCAGATACTTCATATACTATACCTACTAAGCCCTTACCATTCATAACTAAACTGTCTTTTTTCACGCCGTCTTTACTACCAGCAGATACAACAAAGCTTGAATACCAATTACCGTCATTTTTGCTAACTACCTTAGCAGATAAAGTTTTAGCAACATATTTTTCATCTACAAAATTTAATGCAGTTTTTAAACTTTGTAAAGATTGAACATCATCTAATTTGTTCTGTAAATCAATTACTTCTTGTTGTAATTTGTTATTTTCCTCTTCTAAGCTTTTAGCCTTTTTTGCATTCTTTTGAAAATTTATTATGTTTTCAAATCCACTTTTCACAAAGGTAAATCCACTATTAATTGTACTTCCTATAGTAGATATTGGAGTCATTCCCACATTTGAGCCTGTAGGATTACTCCCACTAGTTCTTCCAATAGACATGGCTACAATTCCAATTAAAGTGATAGCAACTACGCCTGTTGCTATCACTTTAAAATTAACCTTTTTCTTGTTTTTATTATTCTTTTCAAACTTCAAGGTCAGCACCTACTTCATTACTTTTTATTGTTCATCATTAGTACTTTTTCAAATATTTCTGCATCTTCTACTGATTTACCTGTACCTATAGCAACACAGTCTAGTGGATTTTCTGCTATTTTAACTGGCATTCCAGTTTCTTCTTTAACTAATTTATCAAGCCCTTTAAGTAAAGCTCCTCCTCCAGTCAACATTATTCCATTTTCCATAATGTCTGAAGCTAATTCTGGTGGAGTTTTTTCTAGTGTAGATTTTATTCCATCTACTATAGAATTAACAGGTTCTCTTAATGCATCTCTTACTTCTGATGAAGATATTTGCATAGTTTTTGGAAGACCTGTTATTAAGTCTCTACCTCTTATTTCCATTTCAACTTCTTCGCCTTCTTTGTATGCTGAACCTATTGTGATTTTTACATTTTCAGCAGTTCTCTCACCTATCATTAAGCTATATTCTTTCTTTACATAACTAACTATAGCTTCGTCTAATTCGTCTCCACCAAGTCTTATTGATTTAGCTGTAACTATACCACCAAGTGATATTATAGCTATTTCAGAAGTACCACCACCGATATCTACTACCATGTTTCCTTCTGGTTCTTCTATTCTAAGGCCAGCTCCTATTGCAGCTGCCATTGGTTCTTCTATTAAGAATGCATCTTTTGCTCCAGCTTGTCTTGCTGCTTCTTCTATTGCTCTTTTTTCAACTTCTGTTACACCAAAAGGTACACATATTGCTATTCTTGGAGATACTACTCCTTTTTTAGCTGCAGCTTTTTGTATAAAGTAACTTAACATTGACTGAGTAACATCAAAATCAGCTATAACTCCATCTTTCATTGGTCTTATAGCTACTATGTTTCCTGGTGTTCTACCTATCATTCTTTTTGCTTCTTCACCAACTGCTAAAACTTGTTTGCTATCATCTCTTATAGCAACAACAGATGGTTCTCTTACTACTATTCCTTGTCCTTTTATATAAACTAATGTATTTGCAGTACCTAAATCGATACCCATATCCTTAGTCATTTTTCCAAATCCAAATAAAGATTTATAACCTTTTTTTTCCTTCTTTTCCTTTGCCATTTTCATACACCTTCCTTACTTTATTCTTATTAAATCAACATATTCTCTTTAAAACTGAAATAAACTCCGTCCCCTATTATGATATGATCTATAACTTCTATGCCCATAATTTCACCACAATCTCTTAGCCTACTTGTTACGTTTTTATCTTCTTTTGAAGGCTCACAGTTTCCAGATGGATGGTTATGTAGTAGAATAATCTTATTACTACTTCTTCTTATTGCCTCTCTAAAAACTTCTCTAGGATGAACAAGGGATGAATTTAGAGTTCCCACAGAAATGTCCACATCAGTTATTATTTCATTTTTAGTATTTAAAAGAACTACCTTAAAAATTTCTTTATATTGATATCTTAAACTCTCCATATAGTATTTATATATGTCCCAAGGGTTTTTGACTTTATATTTTGCAGGCTTATATGATGCTATCCTACTAGCTAATTCTAAGGCTGCCTTAATTTGAAGTGCTTTAGTTTGTCCTATACCATTAATGCTTTTTAGCTCTTCAAAAGTTAAGTCTTGTAAATATCTGATATTATCAGCTTTGTCTATAATAGCTTGGCCTAGTTGAATTGCATTTGATTCTTTAGTCCCAGTTCTTATAAGTATGGCTAATAATTCTGCATCAGATAAACTATTTGCACCATTTAGAATCATTTTTTCTCTTGGTCTTTCTTCTAATGTCATATCTCTAATTGTCATTAATGAATTAGAAGACTTTTTCAGTTGAATCAACCTCCGTAAAAAAGATTTATTTTAAAGTGATCCTTTAAGCAGTCACTTATTTTTGATATTGGAAGCCCTACTATATTAAAGTAGTCGCCTTGAATATTATTAACTAATAGTCCTCCATACCCTTGTATTCCGTAAGCTCCAGCTTTATCTAAAGACTCTTTTGTGTTCAAATAATCTTTTATACATTCTTCGGATAATTCTTTAAAAGTTACTTGACTAACCTCACAATCAATAACTTTTTTGTTTAAACTTAAATTGATCAAAGCGAAACCAGTAATTACACAATGAGTTTTCCCTGACAATAACTTAACCATGTTATATGCGTCTTCTTCGTTTTTAGGTTTTCCTAAAATTCGATCATTTATAACAACGATTGTATCTGCACCAATTACTAGTGATTCTTTATTGTTATTTGCCACATCTAGTGCTTTTTCATATGCAAGTCTCATCACTGTTTCTTTTGGTGATTCATCAGCTTTGATAACTTCATCAACTTGACTTTCTTTTACGGAAAATCTCACCTTAGTATTTTCTAAGATTTCTCTTCTTCTAGGTGATTTCGATGCTAAGATTATATCCATTCTCTCACCTCACCTTGTACTATTATTTTGTACTAATTAAGTTTATCATTATATTGTAAAAATTTCAATGTTAATGTCGAGTCTTTTGATTACATAATTGTTATATTTATAATTTTTTCTTCTAAACAATTAGAAAGCTTATATAGTTTGATTTTTAACAAAAAAAATAAAGGTATGGATTCTTTCCATACCTTTATTTTAACCATATTTAAAATATTTTAACATCTATTTTATAACATGTTTTATTGGTTAGTTGCTTTAATTTCTTCATCAACTAAACTCATAGCGCCCTTTTTACATTTTGGTAAACATAAATGGCACCCTTTACATTTATCTTGGTCAATTTTGTGTGGTTGTTTCTTTTCACCTTCTATTGCACCAAATTTACATGCTCTTGCACAAGCAGTACATCCTATACATTTTTCTTCTTCTATAGTAACTTTTCTTCTGTCACTTATATCTCCTGATATAACTTTTGTAGGACATTTTGCCACACAGACTTTACATCCTATACATTTTTCTTGGTCTATTACTGCAAGCTTATTATCTATAGTTATAGCTTCAACTGGGCAAACTTTAGCACAAGCTCCACATCCAATACATCCAGCTGAACACTTTATTTTTACTGCTTTACCAAACTCGTGGCTATTACATTTTACAAACACTTCTTTACTAGCTGGTTTTTCTACTATTAAAGCCTTTGGACATGCTTCTTTACATTTACCACAATTTACACATTTTTCTTCATCTACTACTGCTACGCCATTTTCTATTTTAATAGCATCAAATTTACATACAGAGACACAAGTTCCAAATCCTAAACATCCTGCACTACAAGCTTTCGAACCACCTATTAAAGCTGCTGCCGCTCTACAATCTTTTAATCCTTGGTGTTCATATTTATCTTTTGCTTTGTCACAAGTACCACTACATTTTACTACTGCTACCATTCTTTCTGAACTTCCTGCTTCTACACCCATTATTTCTCCAACTTTGGCAGCAACTGCTGCTCCACCAACTGGACATCCATTAACTGGTGCATCTCCCTTAGCTATTGCAGCGGCTAATCCTCCACATCCTGGGAATCCACAACCACCACAGTTTGCTCCTGGAAGTACTTCAAGTATTTTTTCTTCTTTTTCATCTACTTCAACTGCGAATTTTTTAGATGCATAAGCTAATATAGCTCCGAAAATTAATCCTAATCCACCTAAAATTATAATTGCTTTAATTATGCTCACAAAATCACCCCCTGTTTTATAGTTTTATTAATCCTGTAAATCCTAAGAAAGCTATTGACATTAACGCTGCTGATATCAACGCTATAGGATATCCCTGGAATGATTCTGGTATATCTGCTAATTCTAGTCTTTCTCTTATTCCTGCAAACAATACTATTGCAAGTGTAAAACCAACACCTGCACCTGCACCATTTATTAACGTTTCAACTATATTGTAGTTGTTTTGTACGTTAACTAATGCTATACCTAGCACAGCACAGTTTGTTGTTATAAGTGGTAAATACACACCTAATGCTTGATATAATGAAGGACTTGATTTTTTTATAAACATTTCAACAAATTGAACTATTGATGCTATTACTAGTATAAACGCTATAGTTTGTAAATACCCTGAAGTACCTGTTAAATTTAACAATTTTTGTATAAAGAAAGTTATTACAGATGCTAAAGCTAGAACGAAAGTAACTGCTACCCCCATCCCTGCAGCTGTATCAACTTTTTTAGAAACACCTAAAAATGGACATATACCTAAGAATTGTGATGTTATAACATTATTAACAAGTACAATACTTAGAAATAATAATATATAATTCATATGACTTCCCCCTCAATTACGCTTTTTTCTTTACTACTTTATTAAATAGTGCCATTAAGAATCCTAAAGTTAAGAATGCACCTGGAGGTAGTATAAATAATAAAGCTGGCTCATAAGAAGCTCCTAATATAGCAAAGCCAAATATTGTTCCTGCTCCTAAGATTTCTCTAACTGCTCCTAAGATTGTAAGACCTAAAGTAAACCCAAGACCCATTGCCATTCCGTCAACTGCTGATTCTACTGGTCCATTTTTTGATGCATATGCTTCTGCACGAGCAAGTATTAAACAGTTAACAACTATTAATGGAATATATAATCCAAGTGCCTTATCCAACGAAGGCACAAATGCTTTTAAAACCATTTGTACTATTGTAACGAATGTTGCTATTACAACTACAAATGCTGGTATTCTTATTTTATCTGGTATTACTTTTCTAAGTAGTGATATCGCTATATTTGAACACGCCAAAACTATAGCAGTTGAAAGACCCATACCCATACCATTTATGGCAGAACTTGTTACAGCTAGAGTTGGACACATACCTATAACTTGAACAAAGGTTGGGTTCTCGTCTATAATACCATTTTTAAATATTTTTCCTAGACTCATATTATTGTCCCCCTATCCTATTTACTAATGCTCTCATATACTTCTACTGCTGCATTAACTCCTGTTGTTACAGCTGTAGATGTAATAGTAGCTCCTGATATTGCTTGTATTTCTGTCTCTCCTGGAGTTCCACTTTTTATAACACTAAGTTCTGTTGCTGGTTTTCCTGCATATTGACCATAAAAAGCTTCCTCTTTTGCCTTAGCACCAAGTCCTGGTGTTTCAGTCATATTACCTATATTAATACCTGATATAGTACCATCAGATTTTATACCTACCATAATTTCTATGCTTCCACCATAACCACCTGGAAGAGCTTTTATAGTATAACCTGCCACGTCAGATCCATTTAGACCTTCATAAACTTCTACAATTTCTACACTACCATCACTTTTATATTTTGATTTATCTAAAACTTTAAAGTCACTTACTCCTGGTAATACAGTTTGTCTTGCTTCGTTATTAGCTTGTTCATTTCTTTGAGCTATTATTGGCTCAGTTATTTGATTTGTTCCTGCTAATAAACCGGCAGCTATGGCACATATTATAAATAAGTTTAATCCTAATTTTAATATATTATTCACTCTTAGCCACCTCCCCAAATACTCTGTTATTAACATATTTATCTATTAGTGGTGTAGCAACGTTTGCTAATAATATTGAGTATGAACATCCTTCTGGATAACCACCATACAATCTTATTACTGTTGCAATAATACCAGCTAAAACAGCATAAATAATTTGTCCTTTTTTCGTCATAGGCGACGTTGTATAGTCAGTTAACATAAAGAAGGCACCTAACATAACACCACCTGCTAATATTTGGAACATTGCAAATTCAAAACTAAATCCACCTAACAAGAAGCTTAATATAAATATTGTTCCTAAATAACATGCTGGCATTATATAAGAAATAATTCCCTTATAAATTAAATAAGCTCCACCTAGAAGTATTAGTATTGCACATGTTTCACCTATACTTCCTCCTATATTACCTAAAGCCATATCTAAAAGTGATACTCCACTTTCTTTTAATGGTTGTAGTCCAGCTGCACCAGCTTTTAAGAAACTAAGTGGTGTAGCAGTTGATACTGCATCTAAGCTTCCTGTACTTACCCAGTTCACACCAGTTTTAGTCCAAGCAGTCATTGCTACTGGAAATGATGCTAGTAAGAAAGCTCTACCTGCAAGAGCCGGGTTAACAAAGTTATTCCCAAGTCCGCCAAATACCATTTTCACAACTATAATTGCAAATACACCACCAAATATACACATCCACCACGGAAGTGATGCTGGAACATTAAATGCAAGTAATAATCCTGTTACTACTGCAGAGAAATCTCCCACAGTACTTTTTTGTTTAGTTATCTTTTGATATAAAAATTCTGAGCCAACTGTACCCAGTATACAAAAGAACATTACGAATAAAGCACTAGCTCTAAAAAAATACACTGCAGCAAGTGCTGCTGGTACAAGGGCAAGTACTACTTGTTTCATTATATAAGACGTATCTTCATTGCTTCTAATATGAGGTGATGATGATACAATAAACTTGTTTTCCATATTTTTTCCCCCTAACTACTATTTGTTAGCCGCTTGTTGTTTTCTTCTCATAGCTTGAATTTGTCTTTTAGCATTTCTTATTGATTCTACTAACGGTCTTCTTGCTGGGCATATAAATGAGCAAGATCCACATTCTATACAATCAAGAGCTCTATGTTCTGCTGCTCTTTCAAAGTCACCCTTTAAAGAATTCGCACTTATATATAAAGGTTGTAAAAATGCTGGACATACATCCGTACATCTACCACATCTTAAACAGTTACTTGGTTCATCTATCTTCGCTTCTTCTGCAGATATACATAGAATTCCAGAAGAACCTTTGTTAGTAACTACATTTGTTGTATATTGAGTCATACCCATCATAGGTCCACCCATTATAAACTTACCTACTTTTACATCTTCTTTAAATCCGCCACATTGATCAATTATTTCAGAAACTACTGTACCTACTTTTGTTATTAAGTTGGCAGGTTCTTTTATGCAACTTCCTGTTACTGTTGTAATTCTTTCTATTAAAGGTAATCCAGTTTTAATAGTTTTTGCTATTTGAGCAGCTGTTCCAACGTTGTCAACAACAGCTCCTGCAGCTGCTGGTAATGCTCCCGATGGAACTTCTCTTCCTGTACAAGCATATATTAATTGTTTTTCTGCTCCTTGCGGATATTTAACTTCTAGGCCAACTACTTCCACATCGTTAAATCCTTTAGCAACATTTGTTATAGCTTCTATAGCGTCTGGCTTGTTAACTTCAATACCTATATATCCTTTTTTAACGTTTAGAGCTTTCATTATCACTCTAATACCAAAGACTACGTCTTCAGGATTTTCTACCATAAGTCTATGGTCAGCTGTAAGATATGGTTCACATTCTGCCCCATTTAAAATAACAACATCAATATTTGCATCTGGTGGTGGTGAAAGTTTAACATGAGTTGGGAATGTTGCTCCACCCATTCCAACTATACCTGCTTCTTGGACATATTTTATTATATCCTTTGAGTCCAATGTTTCTAGCTCACCTTTTGGTCTTATACTTTCATCTAATTCTTCTTTAAAGTCATTTTCGATTGCAACACAAAGTCCTTTTCCTCCTGGAATTTCATGTTCTTCTATACTAATAACTTTTCCTGAAACAGATGAATGTATATAAGTTGATACAAATCCTTGAGGTTCACCAATTTTTTGTCCTTTTTTTACCTCTTCTCCTACTTCAACTATAGGTTTTGCTGGCGCACCTATGTGTTGTTGTAGAGGTATATAGACTACTTTTGGAGCCTCTGCTTTTTTTAAAGCTATTTGATTTGTATACTCTTTATTATATGAAGGATGTATTCCTCCTTTAAATGTTAAGAGCTTCATTTTACTACCTCCCCAAACTGTTTTTAACTTTTATGCTATTAACTATAGTATACTATAAAATTTTTAAAAGTTAATAATTGTTAAAAAAATATCCCAATTTACTAATTAGGATAATCATTTTAAACCGTTATTAATATATCAATTTAAAAAATTAAGAATTTATAAATCATTCCATTTTGGCATGTTTCATTTTTATTACGTAAAAAAAGGTTGATATAACAACCTTTTTTTACGTTAACTATTTCATTGATTGTACAAATAAGTAATACTGTTGTATTGAAGATAATAACAAACCTTGGCTCACATAACCTTTATTTTCATTTGCATTTTTTGATGAAGTCAAAATGTTATTTTGTGTGTCATCTATGTAAGAATTCAAATTATTTTTAAATTTATCCATTTTTGAATAATTAATTTTTTGTGTATTTTTTTTCAAATTTTCCAGTATTGTCTTTCGATTTGTTAAGATTTCATTGTAAGTGGCTAAATCATTTTTGTTTCCATCCCAATATTTACCTTCTTTTTGATAATTTTCAATCAAGTCATTTAAACCAGTTGCTATATCTTTCATATAAGAATAGCTATCTGTATACTCTAAAGATAGCATTGGTACTTCTATTTTTGTTAAAAAAGAGTCAGAAAAGTATGTTCTTGTCTTTTCTAAGTTGTTTCTCACCTTACTTTCCTCAAAAGAAGAATACACTTGAAGCTTTTCAGACTTATCTATTGTCATGCTTGATGATGGAATTTTATATTGATTCATAACTTCCTCTATTTTCTTCAAATCATTTTTATCTTCTAAAGATGCTACCTGTATTGTATAAACTACCATCTCATTTACACTTGCTACCTTTGAATTTTCTTGCGCTTCATCTTTATCCTCTTTTTCTACTTCATTTAACTGAGACTCAATTGTGGATGAAGTTATAACACTACTTTTATCAAATATGTTTTTAAGTCCATCCCATATTGATGCATTCTTTATTGCACTTACTACATTTACCTTTCCTAACTTGTCCACAAAATCCTTATCCTTCAAATTTATGTATGCATAAGTTCCAACAATACATAAACATAAGGTAACCGTTACAACTCTCGTTCCATTAAATTTTTTTCTCTTATTGAAATTTCTGTAAAATTTTCTTTTGCTCATAAGTCGTCCCCTCCTAAATGGTTTTACTAATATATATTTAGAAGATGTCCAATTTATGATATGAATTTCATTATAAATAGTTATTATAAAAAAAGCTATGAATTTAGACATCTTCTAAATTCATAGCTTTTAATGTTATTAAAATCTTCTTGCTCCTAGCAATACTTTTCCATAATATCCAGATAATGAGTCTATTTTCACCTTATCTGGTCTTGTTTCAGATCCACTGGCATGAATAAATTGATTGTTTCCAATATAAATACCCACATGTGAAGTTCTTCCAGGTGTAACTGTAGCAAAGTGTAATAAATCTCCCTTTTTCAAATTATTTGTGCCTACAGAGGTTCCCACTTTTGCTTGTTCATAGGAAATCCTAGGTAAAGATATTCCTCTTGCATTTAGATATACATAACTTGTAAATCCTGAACAATCAAATGAATTGGGACCATTTCCACCCCATACATAAGGCTTACCTAATTGAGCCATAGCAAGATTCACTACTGCTTCATTTTTAGATTCACTTGATGTATTATCACCTGGTATATTATTACCTGGCGATTCTGTTGTAATATTTATATATTTGGAACTTACCCATCCAGTAATATTAGAACTAGTTTTTATTTGGTACCAAGAGTTAGAGCTGTTAGTTATGGTTACTACTTCACCTTTTCTTAGAGCTGTTTTAACAGAGTAGCTAGTTCCTGGTCCACCTCTTACATTCAAGCTATCTGTTGATTTTCCATAAGTATCACTTTTAGATATATATGAAGATGAAGCCCATCCTATGGTATCATTTGATAATTTTACTTTATACCATCCATTGGATTCACTTAATAAAAATACCACTTGACCAGGTTTTAAATAAGTTTTAACAGAGTAGTTTGTTCCCGGTCCACTTCTTACATTTAAATTAACACTACTAGTAACTTTTCCATTTAAATTAACTTCTGTTTCTGGAGTTTCTTCAGGCTTGTTCGAATCATTACTTGAATCATTAGAAATGTTACCCCTTGTCTCATCAACATAAGATCCATGTACCCAGCCACTAGCTCCATTAGATAATTGTATTTTGCACCAACCATTTGATTTGTCAGTTATTTTATGTATCGTTCCATTTTTTACAGTAGTTTTAATTTCATATGATTTTCCTGGTCCACTTCTTACATTTAATCTAACCTTGCATTTAATTTTTGCATTTAGACTAGCACTTTCTATTTGAATATATTTATCACTGACCCATCCAGTGCCCTTATTAGGTAACTGAACTTTTAACCAACCATCACTTTTTTCTAATATTGCTACAACATCACCTTTGTATAAGCAACCTTTTATGCTAGTATCTGTTCCTGGTCCACTTCTTACATTTAACGCACTAACTGTAACTGTTCCTTTTTCCTGTGCACTAATACTAGAGTGACCTAAAGATAATGCTAGCGTTCCAACTCCTATAGCTGTAATTACTTTTGTATTCACAGTTATCTCCCCCAAATTTTATCATTCTATTTTTTCTTTGGTAATATTTCTATCCAGTAATTATCTGGATCAGCTATGAAGTATATTCCCATAGCTTTATTTTCAAAACATATGCAGTCCATTTCTTTATGCAATTCGTAAGCTTTGTCAAAGTCCTCTACTTCTAGTGCTAAGTGAAATTCATTATCTCCTAAATTGTAGGGTCTGTCCCAATCTCTTAACCAAGTTAATTCTAGATTATGAGATGTTACTCCATCACCTAAGTATACTAAAACAAAACTTCCGTCTTCTGAATTTATACGTCTAGTTTCCTTTAAACCTAATGCTTTTTTATAAAATTCTAAGCTTTTTTCTAAATTTATTACGTTAAAATTATTATGGCAAAATGTAAATTTCATATTATTTCCTCCTCATGTATTACAATAACCTATGTTTGTATAATTAAATATTATTACATTTTTTTGTACATTACTACAATATTTTATTATTATATTCTTAATTTTGCAATAATTGGATAATGGTCTGACAATTTTTTTATAATGACACGATAATTTATCGGTACAATATCTTGTGACACAAAGATATAATCTATTCTTTCTATACCTAAAGAAAAAGTCAGAGTATTTGATTTATCTAATTCTTTTGCCACATCTATACAATTACTATCCAGATTTATATCTGCTGCATTAAAGTCTCCTGCAATAATATAAGGTTCATTGCCAAGTCCATCAACGAAGGTTTGTAACTCTTTTAATTGTTTTGCTTGTTCTTCTTTATTTGTTCCCAAGTGAATATTAATTATATTTACATTCTTTCCCTTAACATCAATAACTGTATGTAACATACCCCTTTGTTCCTTAGAACTACTTAAATATACATGGTTTTGTCTAATTATTCTATATTTTGAATAAGTAACCAATCCATAATTCGAGTTTAGATTTACTACATTTGCACCAAAGTGAGAGTTCATTCCTAATTCTTCTTTTAGACTACTCACTTGAAATCCTACCTTTGCAGATTCATTTACTTCTTGTAAGCAAATTATATCTGCATCACAATTTTTCAAAAAATCTATAATATCAAAAAGAGTTGGGAACATATCTTTATCTACACCACTATGTATGTTATAACTTACAATTTTTAAATTTGTATTTAAACCACCTTCATTTGTATTAACATTACTTGATATTACACTAGAAATTATAATTAAGATTAATAAAAAAAGTTTTTTAAATTTAATATTTCATCAACTCCTTTTACACAATTTCTTATATTATTAACCAAAAATTAAAGACGCCAATAGCGTCTTTAATTTTAATGACCTTTCTTTGCAACTTTCTCTTTTATTATATAATTAATGACTTTTTTTCTTATGTCTTCTGCAGAATCTTCTTCTACTATTTTTATATTTAGAAGTTTTGCTATTGATTTCATATCTTCTCTAGTTTTTGATTTATAACTTTCTATTAGATCTTTTTTTATTTTTTCAGGTTCTAACACATATTCTTGACTATTTCTTTTATAAAAAACATATTTTTTAGAGTATGACCCTCTATTGCCATAAATATGCTTTGAAACCTTTTTTAATATTTGGTTGTAAGAATTTTTTTTATTTACACTTACCCCCAAGTAGTTAGCAAATCTTATTAACTCTCCTTTTGACTTAAATATCTCTTGATTTCTAATAATTTTTGCTACTGAAATCATATTTTCTTGATATGCACCATGTTTTAATACCTTTAAATAGGTTCTTTGAATATTTGAGTCTTTACTTACTTTTTTTATATAATCGTTTATGACTTTATCTATATTTCCCTCAAAGTATTTTTGTGCGCCTTTTTGAGATACATAATTTTCTAATTCTTTGTGGGCCATATCAAGTATCATATCTTTCAAATCATCTTTATAATATCTAGATTCCATGATACCTCCCCCTTATTATCACCAATTTTATACTTACTTATTATATTCAAGTAATTTTAAATTGGTGAATTGGCTAAATATTTTCTATCTATGGTTTATTTCATTATATGATTTTTATTGAAAATTATTAAATTGTTTTAAATTTATGTATAAACTATTTTGTTTTGGTGAAACTAGTACTATAAAATCAAACATACTCAATCTCCCCCATTTAGGCTTCTATTTTCCCCCATAAATAGAAGCCCTTTTTTACATAAAAAAGTACCTTATATAGTTAAATAAGTTTTAACTGTATAAGGCACTTTCTTACTTTTATAATTTATTTAATATAAAATCCTGTAAGCTTCATATCTTTATTGTAGCTTATAGTAAATTTAACATTCCCATTTTCAAATTTAGATATAATTACGACTGTAGCTTGGTCTCCATTTCCTACTACCGCTTCTTTATCAAAAGAATCAAATTTCCCCAAACCTTTAGCCATAGGCCCCCAAACTTCCTTTATTTTTTCTGTTACTCCTGCATCTATAAATTCTTTTCCTGACATTTCTTTTATTTTATCATATTCCTCATTGCATAACATTTGAATAACTTTTTCTGTAGTTGTCTTTAACTGTTCTTCATTAAAATCATCACTTAATTCGTTCGAAGAACATCCCCCTAACACTACACATCCTAAAGTTATCATTAAAAATAATCTTAATTTTTTCATTTTACTCCTCCATTTTAGTAAACTTCAATTTTAATTTATATATTAAATATAAAAATCCTAATCCCCAAATTAGTAGATATATTTCAATACCTATAGTTCCCATATTAAATATTTGCGGTAAAATACCTATTCCTGCATCTATTATTCCATGAAGTATAATAGCAATAAATAAGTAAGAAATTTTATTTAGTCTTACTGAATATAATACAATTATTGAAAGGCCTACATGTACACTTAGTACAAATAACCTTTCCATTCCCATCATAAAAGCATTTGTTATACTCAAACCTGAAGCTTCAAGTAAATTATGACTAAATGAAAGAATAATTGCGTTTATTCCTACTATAAGCAATGCCTCTATAGCCCAATGCCCAAAACCAAAGCTAAGTCCATCATCATATTTTTGATTATTTTTCATGAAATATTTAAACCCTATATATCGCCCTACTTCTTCAAAAATACCTGCAGTTAATCCTAAAAATATACTATACAAATAAGGATTTAAACTTAGCCTCATGTACCAAATTTGATTTGGAAACACATAAGATAATAAGGGAAGTCTTAACATAATTTGAGATATAAAAAATACTAAAACACCTACTATAAAAGGTTTTAATTTTTGTTTTTTGCGAACCATGTAGTAAATAAGCATTAATATTGGAGTCACAAATGAAATTACAAAACTTATTACTAAACCTATTTTAGTTCCTATTTCAATCACTTTATTCACTTCCTAATTATTAATTTGGAATTACAATATTAACTTTAAATTCATGCTCATTAAAATCAATAACTAAGCTACCTTCATATTTTTCTAAAGTCTTTCTTATATTTTCTAAGCCTAAGCCATCATGGTTAATTTTTGTACTTTTAATTTTTTTATTTTTCATAGTTGGTTTTTCTTTCATGGAATTTACTATATTTATAACTATAAAATCATTAAATTTATTCACATGAAATTTTATATAGCTATTATTTTCCACTTTTTTTGCTGCTTCTATAGAATTATCCAAAAGGTTTGCAAATATTGTTGTAATATCAATTTCTCTTATAAAATCAAGATCTATCTCTCCTATTTTGCAATCAAAATCTATGTTAGTATTTTTTATGATTTGATATTTATCGTTTAAAATAATATTTAATATTCTATTACTTGTATAATACTTTTGATTTAATTCGTTTAACATTAAATGAATATCCTTTGTATATTTCTTAGCCAAGTCTTCTTCCTTATTTTCATACAATCTTTCTATGGATTGTAAGTGATTTCTTACATCGTGAATTAATTTTCGAGATTCTTTATATTTACTTTCCAAATTATCATAATACTTGTGTTGTAACTCACTTTGTTGATAATACAATTTAACTTCATTTTGCAAAGTATTATTCTTTGATACAGTATCAAAAATATGAGTTACATATATATTTAAAATCAGTATTAAAATTATGCTTACAACTAGCAAAACACTTTCTACAAATCCAGCATATAGTTGTAATAAGTAAACTAGAGTCATTATATAAATTACACTAAATAATGGAATAACTAAAAAAGTAAAACTTTGAATTTTGCTTATAACTTTAGCTTCACGTCTATTTATGAAATTTGTGAAAAGTTTTATGTAAACATATTCTATAATTCTAATTAAAAATATTACTATTATTTGCAAGTAAGCTAAACTTGAAAAATAAAATCCACCATAAGATATTACAAAAGATATAAAGAAACTAACCAGTAAATCTACAAATAAAAAACAAAGAGCAAATATACAATAATATAATAAATAAAGTTTTGAATCATTATATAAAAAATGTCCTATTAGCAATATTCCACTTAAAAATGTAATCATATTTACTAAAATATTTCCTGATAAAGCACTAAATGATAAGGCAATATTAAATAGTATAAATGCAAGTATATAACTTATCTTTTTTATATATATATTTCTATCTACTTTTTTCATAAAATCAAAGCAAGCATAAACAATAAATACACTTCCTATGATTGGCAATATTAAATATGCAATTAGATCAATATAACTATTAATTTCCACTACCCCCTTATCTGTTTCTCAATATGATTACTAAGATAAATATTGAGAGTATTTCTAAACTCACTTGATTTTTTTTGAGATAAAGGTATTACACTTTCATCCATCATATAAATGTCATAACCCTTGATAGATTTCACATTATACAAATTTACTACAAAGCTTTTATGGGGCATTTCGAAACCAAAATTTTTCATTTTATCACTTATAGCTGAAATTTTATCTTTTATAATATAAGTCTTTTCACTTGTTCTCATAAGTATTTTTCTAGATACATATTCAAAATAATATATTTTCTTTACATCTATTCTTACTAACCCATCTTCTGTCATAAAGTCCATTAAATATTCTTCATCTTCTTTCATGTAGGATAAAGCTTCATCAAGTTGTTCCTGAAGATCTTTTTCTTTAATCGGTTTTATTAAATAACCAAATGCATGAACACTAAAAGCAGAAGACGTGTAGTCTGTATAATTTGTCACATAAATTATTTTTACTTTTTTATCGTAAGTCCTAATTTCTTTAGCTGTTTCTATTCCATTTATTCCCTCCATATCTATGTCTAAAAATATAATGTCAAATTTCTCTTCACTTTCTAGCAATTCTTCTCCACTTTTATACAAGTGTATTTTCAAATCTTTTATCTTATAATTTTCTATTATTTCTTTTGTATGATTAAGGATGATTAAATCATCGTCACAAATAGCTATTTTAATCATTAATAATCTCTCTCCCCTTGCTTATTTTTATTATATCTGCTTAAGAAATATAATATCAATAAGTCTGCTTAAGGTATAGTTTTTTATACATAAGTTACAGTTAAATCATAAATTAAAAATCCCTTGGCTATAAAAACCAAGGGATTATATTTACTTCCTATTAAAAAGATGGCGGTGTAACTGCAAATATCACCCGACATTCTTCATTACTCATGTTTTCCCATTTGTGTTGAGTAAGAGTAGGAATCTTAACACTATCTCCAGAATTCAACTCTATAACTGTATTCATCATATAAAGGTTTACTTTCCCATTTATTACATAGGCAACTTCCTCTCCTTTATGACTAAATTGTTCATTTGATGAAGATTCATTTGCTGGTATTGTCATAAGAACAAATTCTATATCTCCTTGTAAATTAGGTGTAAGCAACTCATAAGCCAAATTCTCATCATCTTCGAATACCATTTTTTTCCTTTTATTTTTCCTTACTACTAAATTTTCTGTATGCCTATCATTAATAAAAAAATTAAATAAAGGAATGTTTAAGGCATTGGAAATCTGCTTAATCGTGTTTAATGATGGGTTTGCAGTTCCTTTTTCTATTTGACTAAGTAAAGAAGAAGTTACACCTGTAAGATTTGCTAACTCCTTTATAGTTAACCCTTTTCTTTTTCTATATTCACAAATTTTTTTTGAAATTTCTACATCATTCATTGATTTTACCTCATTTTTATTTATTATAAAAAGATTTATTGAATAATTATATCAATTATAGATATAATATGCAATTTTATTAAATTACATTTAATATTTTCAACTTTTATTAAATACAATTGACTTTTCGTTTTTTGTATAGTATATTTTAAATAAAATTAAACATTTGTAATAAAAATCAAATTTAATCAAACAGAAAGGTCTATTAATTATGATAAATTCAAGCACATGGGCAGAAATAAATTTAGAAAATATAAGATACAATGTAAACAGTGTAAAAAACGCATTAAAAGATGAAACTAAACTTTGTTGTGTAATAAAGGCAAACGCTTACGGACATGGTGCCGTAGAGGTTGCTAAGTTCTTAGAAAAGGAAAATGTGGATTTTTTTTCTGTCGCTAGATTAGAAGAAGGTTTAGAGCTTTCTCAAAATAATATAAAAACTCCTATTTTATGTATGGGTTATATTGATAGTTGTAAATCACAACATGCTATAGATAATAATATAAGAATTACAGTGTATTCACTTGAAATGGCCGAAAATATTAATAGTTTGGCTAAAACAAGCAATAAAAAAGCTTATGTTCATATTAAATTAGATACAGGTATGAGTAGAATAGGTTTCTTAGTAAATGATAATTCTATTAATGATATAAAAAGAATATTCAATTTTGAAAATATAATTGTTGAAGGTATTTATACTCACTTTGCAAAAGCTGATGAAGTTAATAAAGATGCTACTTTCCATCAAATTTCAAAATATAATGAGGTTATAAAGGCATTAGAATCTGATAATTTAAATGTTCCTATAAAACACGTTTCTAATAGTGCTGCCATACTAGACTTAAGGGATTGTGATTTTAATATGGTTAGATTAGGCGTTTCTCTATACGGATGTTATCCTTCAGATGATGTTAGTAGAGAAATAGATTTAAAAACTTGCCTTGAGCTAAAAACTAAAATAAGCAATGTTAAAACTATAGAAAAAGGAACTAGTGTTAGTTATGGAGGTACTTATACAGTCGATAAAGACACTAAAATAGCTACTATACCTATTGGTTACGCTGATGGCTTCCCTAGAACTCAAAAAAATCCAAAGGCATTTGTAAATGGTAGATTAGTTAATATTGTTGGTAGAATATGTATGGATCAAACTATGTTAGAAATACCAAATGATCTTGATGTAAATACGGAAGATGTAGTTACTTTAATTGGAAATATTGATGGTATAAAAATCGGTAATATTTCACAAAATGTAGATACTATAGACCACGAAGTTCTATGTAATATAAATAGAAGAGTAAATAGAATTTATTTAAGCAACGATGATAAATATACAGTAAGTTACACCCTATCAAATGATTAATGTCTAAAAATTCACTTGCTACATTTTGACAAGCTAATATTGTAAAGAAAATACCTAGAGAAATTCTCTAGGCATTTTCTTTTATTAATATTTATCATCTAAAAATTATTTATTTGCACTATATATTTTTATCTGAATTATTTTGATTTACTTTTTATATGCTGAGCTACTTTGACATCCTCTCTTTTTATGTGATTAATTATCCAATTACCAACCTTACTATTGATTTCTCCCACCAAGACAATGTTTGAACCCTCTGCTAAAAGTTTTTTATGTATATTTTCAACCTGTTCTACAAAGTGTTTATGATATTTCTTGTGATTATTGTAATCAGGGTAGTTATATTTCACTTGTAAAGCCTCTTCATGAGCAAAATGTGTTTTTGTATAAGAAGATAAAAATTTTACTGTTTTTTCTAATTCAGCTCTACCTTTACCCTTGCTACAAGCCTCTAACAAATCATTAATTGCTTTTATTAATTCCTTGTGCTCTGTATCAATTTGCATATTCCCTGTTAGTAAATCATTTGACCAATTATACGCCATTTTTCTCCCTCTCAATCTACAGTTGTTTTGTGAAATGTTACTAGAATAGTAGCATTTTATTATTCTAAGTTAATTATACGTCACAAAGTCCATATTTTTTATATTATAATTACAACTTTCAATAATTTTCTCAGCAAAAACTATAATTCTAATATGCTTATTATATATTAATTAAGTAATTATATTTTTAATAATAAATTATAAAATAAAAAACTATTTTGAATTTTGTCTAAAGACAAATACATTCAAAATAGTTTCCATAATAATTTGTTTTAATTTAAACTTTTTATATCATAAATTAATCAGCTATTACTTTTATCCAACCTTCTGGGGATTCTATTTTACCCATTTGTATTCCTGTTAATGTGTCATATAACTTTTTACAAATTGGACCCATTTCAGTTGTTCCATTTGAGAAGCATATTACTTCATCCTTATAAGTTACTTTACCAACTGGTGATAATACTGCTGCAGTTCCGCATAAAGCACATTCTGTAAAATCTTTTAATTCTTCTACATGTACTTCTCTTTCTTCAACTTCTAGTCCAAGGTATTCTTTTGCTACATGCATTAAAGAACGACGTGTTATTGATGGTAGTATAGTATCAGATTTTGGTGTAACTATCTTTTTATCCTTTGTTACAAATATAAAATTTGCTCCACCTGTTTCCTCAACTTTTGTTCTTGTTGCTGCATCTAGATACATATTTTCATCAAATCCATTTTCATGGGCAACTTGAAGTGCATGTAAACTCATAGCATAATTAAGTCCTGCTTTTACATGACCTGTACCATGTGGTGCTGCTCTATCATAATCACTTACACATATACTAAGTGGCTTAACTCCGCCCTTAAAATATGGTCCAACAGGCGTTGTGAATACTCTGAATTGGAACTTTGTATCTGGTTTCACCCCTATAACTGATCCACTTCCAAATATATATGGTCTTATATATAATGTCCCCCCACTTCCAAATGGTGGTACAAAATCAATATTAGCCAACACAACTTGCTCTATAGCGTCTAAGAACTTTTCCTGCGATATTATTGGCATATGAAGTCTTCTTGCTGAATCTGCCAAACGTTCAGCGTTAAGGTCCGGTCTAAATATAACTACCTTTCCATCTTCTGTTCTGTAAGCTTTTAAGCCTTCAAAACAAGTTTGTGCATATTGTAAAACCCCTGCACATTCATTAATTACAACATTTGAATCTTCTGTTAAAATTCCTTCATCCCAAGTTCCATGATCATAATTAGATACATATCTTTTAGCAGTTTGTCTATAATCAAACCCTAAGTTTTTCCAATCTAGATTTATATTTTCCATGTTACCCCTCCTAAATCTATTTTTAAAGTCCTTTATATTATAATACACCTAGCTTTTTAATACAATTTATAGATTTTTCAAAATAGAAAAAGGAATATTTATATAAATATTCCTTTTCATCAGATATAAATCATTTTATTTATATCAATTTATCTAATTTTTAATTTATTCTACACTTATTAAGTTAAAACCTAAATCTTCTATTAATTCTTTAACTTTTTCAATATCTACAGTATCATCCATATCTACAACAGCATACTTTCCATCTAAATTAACTTCTATGACCTCTACCCCCGCAATATCTTCTGTTAGAACATCTTTTAAATTTGCCACACAATGGCTACATCTCATTCCTTCAATAGATAACTTTCTTTTCATGTAGTTATTCCTCCTGTTAAATTAGTTTATTTACTCATTTGTAAATTCGAAATTCCCTTATAAATATCAAAATCGTTAGGATGAATAGTTCCTTCAAGCCTCTTATTAGATACTATAAAATTGTCTAATATTCCTAAAGATATAAATGAAGCTTTTTCAGCCACATACTTTTGAATTTGGTCATATATTTTTTTAGTTTCATCCTCTGATTTAGAATTTCCTAAAGATTTAATATATGTTGATAGTTCCTTATCTTTTATATTGCATGATTCCAATATACCTCTAGCATCTGGAATACTTGATAAAGAGTAACCAACTACTGCTAAATCGTAGTTTTTAGAATCAATAGCTTTAGTTAAATCTTTTTCTTTTAATTCTTTTACTACACTCTTTATTCCTATTGAGGCTAAATTTTGTCTTATAATATTTGCTACCTTTATTCTTTCACCATTACTATCAGATACTACTATGTTTAATTCTACTTTATTCAGTACTTCTTTCATTTCTTTTTTTGAAAGCTCCGAGTTAGGTGAAGCACCTGTAGAATTATCTTCTATTATACCTTGTAAGTTTTGCGAATTTTGTTTACTTGACTCAGCTTGTTTTTGTGATTCTAGAGATTCATTCGCTGATTTAAGTCCCTCAGTTAAATATTCTATTGCCTTTTCTTTATTAAATGCTAGGTTATTAATATTTTTATTGTAATATTTACTACTTGTATTAAGAGGGAAATATGATAAACTTGCATTACCTATATAAGCTTCTTTTAAAAGTTGTTCTCTATCTATGGCAGATATTATGGCTTTCCTAAAACTAACATTTTTTAGAAATTCATTATTATAATTAAATATAACCATTTCGTAATCTCTACCTTCATAATCAGTGACATTAAACTCTTTCTTTTTCTCAAACTTGCTTAATTCTGATAAATCTATACTTGCAATATCACTATCTAATGCAAGCACCATCTCTGTTTGTGATTCTTTATCTGGAACTAATTTTACAAATATTTCTTTTCTGTTTTCTGGTAAATTGTTGAAATATTTTTCATTTCTTTCAAGTATAATATATTTTCTGTCCACATATTTTTTGATTTTATAAGGTCCATTTCCTAAAAGGTTGTATTTATACTGGCTTATCTCATCAGTTTTTAAATTACCTAATCTTTCCTTTGAAACAATAGGGAACGTTAATTTGTCTATTGCAAAAGGATCATTTTCTTTCAAATTAATAGTAAAATTCTTGCTGTCACTTATATGTATTGATTGAATATTTTTTACTAAGTCTGAATAAGGACTATCCTTAGTTTTCTTGATTAAGTCAACTGTAAAGCTAACATCACTAGAAGTTACTTCCTTATTATCGTGCCAAGCAGCATCAGAATTTAATTTAATATTTATACTTTTTCCATCTGAAGACTTTGTATATTTTTCAACTAACATTTGCTCCACATTGTAATTTTCATCAATTTCAAATAAACCATCATAAATTAAATTCATTATATATCCTACTGATTTATCTTTGTTTAGTATTGGATTTATAGTAGTTGGAAACAACATTGTCAAATGAATGTAGTTAGATTCTTGAATGTTCAGCTCATTTATCTCATCATTATTTTTTTTATTTTCTTTTTCTTTAGCACATCCTACAGTTCCCAGAACTATGGTTAAAACTATGGCTAGAAGTTTTATTAATTTTTTCTTCATTAGTTCCTTCCTTCCTTGCTGTATAACATATTATATTGCTCATAATTTTTCTTTACTTTAATTACGTATTTATCAGTTTCAGAAAAAGGTATTGTGTGTAAGTTTTCTCCGTCCTTACTAAACTCTTCGTCTGACAGCCATTTTCTTACATTACCAGAACCACCATTATATGCTGCAACTACTAAGTCAGTTTTGCCAAATTCTTTGTATAAAGTGTTAAGATACCAACAGCCTATTCTTATGTTAGTTTCTGGATCATATACATCTATATCATCATTTAACTCTAATTGTTCTATTGCCCAATCTCTTGTAATATCCGCAATTTGCATCAAACCTTTTGCACCTCTACGTGATAGTGCTTCTTCATTAAATTTACTTTCTGCTTTTATAATACTATAAACTAAATTTTCATCTAGATTATATTCTTTTGCATATTTTTCCACATACACAGAATACTTTTTAGGGTAGATTAAAGTTTTTATTCTACCCCCTTCTAAATAAATTGCTCCGCCTAAGATTATAATAACAGATAAGATTATAATACTCTTCTTATTCACTCCAATTCTCCTTTATATACTTCAAAAATATAAAAGCCTTTTTCTTCAACTCGTCAATTGTACCTGAATTATCTATTATATAATCTGCATATTTCGCCTTATTTTCTTGACTCATTTGAGATTTAATTCTACTAAGTGCCTCCTCAGTAGAACAATTATCTCTATTTTTTATTCTTTCAATTTGTATATCTTCATTACAAGTAACTACCAGTAATTTATCAACAAAATTTAAATAATCTGACTCAACAAGTAGGGCTGCATCTAGTATTACTATTTTTTTATTTTGATTTTTATACTCATCAATTTGATTACTTACATTTTGCCTTATCAGTGGATGAGTTAATTTGTTAAGTTGAATTAGCTTTTCATTATCATTAAAAACTATTCTTCCTAAAGCCTTTCTATTTAAAGAACCATCATGATTTTTTATATGATCTCCGAAAGTCTCATATACTTTCTTAAGTAATTTTTCATCATCATAAATTTGTCGTGCAATAATATCTGCATCAACTATATCTATATTTTCCTCAATAAATATTGTAGACAAACTACTTTTTCCACATCCAATATTCCCAGTTAATCCTAAAATAAGCATATTTTCACCTACTTAGTTTCATACCAAGAATCACCAACATTTAAATCCACATCTAAATGTACTTGTAAATTAACTGCTGATTCCATTTCTTCTTTTACTATTTTACTAACTTTATCTATTTCTTCTTCTACTGCCTCAACTATAAGTTCATCGTGTACTTGTAATATTAGTTTTGATTTAAGTTGCTCGTCTTTTAATCTATTATATACATTTACCATAGCTATTTTTATTATATCAGCTGCACTTCCTTGGATAGGAGCATTCATAGCAAATCTTTCACCTTGTTTTCTCACCATAAAATTACTTGAATTTATTTCTGGTATGTATCTTCTTCTATTAAACTCAGTTAGCACATAGCCTTTTTCTTTTGCTTGTTCAATAACTTTGTCCATAAAATCTTTTATGCTAGAGTAATTTGCAAAATAACTTTCTATATAAGCCTTGGCTTTTGCCACAGGTATATTTAAATCTTGTGATAAACCAAAATCTGTTTTACCATAAACTATACCAAAGTTTATAGCTTTTGCTTCACTTCTTTGTGTAGAGTTAACTTCATTTACATCTATGTTAAATATTTGTGATGCTGTTTTTGAGTGAATATCTATATGATTTTGGAATGCTTCTATCATATGCTCGTCACCACTCATATGAGCTAGTACTCTAAGTTCTACCTGAGAGTAATCTGCATCTACAAGTTTTGAATTTTCATCAGCAATAAATACTTTCCTTATTTCTCTACCCATTTCTGTTTTAACAGGTATATTTTGTAGATTTGGCTCCGTAGAAGATATTCTTCCTGTAGTTGTTATTGTTTGATTAAATGAAGAATGAATTCTACCACTTATTGGATTGATTATATTACTTAATCCTTCCACATATGTTGAATTTAGCTTAACTATTTGTCTATATTCAGTAATTTTGTCTATTATCTCATGTTTATCTCTAAGTTTTTCTAATACATCTGCATTTGTAGAGTATCCTGTTTTTGTTTTCTTAATTACTGGTAATTCTAGCTTTTCAAATAATATGACTCCCAATTGTTTTGGTGAATTTATATTGAATTTTTCCCCAGCAAGTGAGAATATTTCTTCTTCTAAGTTTACAATTATGTTTTTAAACTTATCTCCAAGTTCTCTTAATTGATTTTTGTCAACTTCAATACCATAATACTCCATAGATCCTAATACTTCTACCAATGACATTTCAACATCGTAGAATAAGTATTCCATTTCCATATCTTTAAATGTTTTCTCCATAATTGGATATACATTATAAACTATATTTATCACTTCTCCAAAATATATACTCAGTTCTTCCATATCTAAGTCTTGGAATTTCTTAGCTTTAGCACCTTTTCCTAAGATTTCTTCTTCAGATTTTATTTTTTTAGTTAAATATTTCATTGCTATATCACTGCATTCATAAGAAGTAGATGATTTTGAATCTATTAAATATTCTCCTATTGCTATATCAAAGAAAATATTATTCATTTCCATATTATATGGTTTGAAAGCTAAATAATCATCTTTTAAATTGTAACCTATTTTCTTAATTTCTTCATTGGAAATTATATCTTTTATTAATTCCAATTCTTCACCATTTAAGTAATAAATATCATTTCCATTTGAACTTACAAATACATATAATATATTCTTATCTAATATGTTACCCAATTTTTTTACAGTTTTTATAAATAACTTATTTGTTTTTTCAAGCTCATTTTTAAATTCTTCAACATTATCTAAATGGTTAATATTTAGCTCTATTTTTTCTTCTACAGCAGATTCTTCACTGCCACCGTCCATAGATAGAACTTGCTTTATTAATGTATTAAATCCAAATTTTTTGAACTCTTCTATTACAGCATTTTTATCATATTCTCCAAAAGATAATTCCTCTAAACTTACTTCAATAGGTACATCTCTTATAATTGTAGCAAGTTTTTTACTAAATACAGCTTGCTCTTTGTTTTCTTCTATTTTTTTCTTAACACTACCTTTTAGTTGTTCAGTGTTTTCTATTAAATTCTCCACAGAAGAAAATTCTTTTATAAGTTTTATACCTGTTTTTTCTCCTATTCCTGGAACCCCTGGTATATTGTCTGATTTATCTCCCATTAATCCTTTTAAATCTATAAATTGTGTAGGAGTCATCTCATATCTTTCTATAACTGAATCATAGTTGTATTCTTCAACTTCTCCAACACCTTTTTTAGTTATTAATGTAGTTGTTTTGTTTGATGCAAGTTGTATAGCATCTTTATCTCCTGTAACTATGTATACCTTAAAGTCGTTATCTTCTCCCATTTTTGAAACTGTACCAATTAAATCATCAGCCTCATATCCTGCCATTTCCATTCTGTGAATGTTGAATGTATCTAATAATTCTTTTAGTGGCTCTAATTGTTGACCAAGTTCATCTGGCATTTTCTTTCTTCCTGCTTTGTAGTCAGCAAATTCCTTATGTCTAAATGTTGGCGCTTTCATATCAAAAGCAACACTTATGTGAGTTGGTTTATAATCATCTATTATTTTAAATAACATTCTAGTAAAACCATATATGGCATTAGTATGTAATCCTTCGCTGCTAGTCATATCCGGTAATGCATAAAATGCTCTATTTATTATCGAGTTTCCATCTATAATTATTAATCTTTTGTCCAAGTTTATCACTCCTATATTTTTCAATATTATATATTTATATACCTTATTATATACCCATATATTATTATTTAATAATACCACAATAATCAAATTATATTAAGGTGTTTAATAAGAAAATCACCTTATCTTCATAATTATTAATTTTATATATTTCATATGCATTCTTATATATACTTTACTTTTTTAAGTATCTTAAAACATTTTTATTATAATTAAATATTTCTTTAGACTTGATTTTAATTTAAGTCTTTGTTATAATTTAGTAATAATACGCCGGATTGGTGGAATGGCAGACGCGACGGACTCAAAATCCGTTGGTAGCAATACCGTGTGGGTTCGAGTCCCACATCCGGCACCAATTAAAAAGTAGTTACTAAGAATTTTTCTTTAGTAACTACTTTTTTTATTAAAAAAATGAAATTTGATTATCAATATAACTATGTTGAATAGCCTCTTTAACAATATCACCTTCCATAGAATTTCCAATCAAAAACGGTGAGTTTTTATCATGCTTTCTAAAGTTATCCCTCACAATATCTTTACTATAATTAGCATAACAATACAAACATCCATGATAACAAGTATTGTACATACCTATATCGTTTCCAAGCAAGCAGTCACAACTTTCTCTACTTCCCTTCTTCTTAGGTACTTTCAAATTACTATGTATTGCCCTCTCTAATACAGGTTGTGTCATACAACCACTACAGTTCACACCAAATTTCGCTAATTCATATCCTTCTGCACAAGTTTTTATCTTTATATTATTTTTATTGCCAATATCCACAAATTCCCTTCCTATAATCTCCCGTTCTTCTTTTGATACTTCTCTAACCCCATTAAAATTACGCTTTGTTTTTTCATATAAATCTACAAAACTAATAATACATTCCCCAGTATATCCAGAAAGACTAGCTGCTATTTTTTCAAAGTTTTCAATATGGCTATTCAAATTATATTTCTCTGAAATAAAAATAGGATCGTATCTCCATACAGTTTTCTCTGAACGTATGGTTGATGACAATTGCCTAAAACTTTTTATTACTATTTCTTTGTTTGGTACATTAGGTTCTATGTCCTTATCATAAGGAGTTATTGTAACAAACCAAAATTGCCCAAATTCTTTTATTTCTATCTTACCCCTACTTACACTTCATAATCTATTTGTTTTGAATTAAATTTACAAATGCTTGATGAACTCCTGTACTTGCGAGTCCTGAAAACATACCACCTAATATTACATCTGCAGTTACACTCTTGTTTATCCATATATTCAATATACAACCTGTTACTGCCATTATTAACGGTATGTACTTATTTGGTATAAAGTTTAAGCTACTTTTTATTATATAACCTAAACACAGACATATACCAACAATTACTAAAACTAAATAATCATTTAAAAATCCTAAGTCCATAGTATTACCTCCTTAAATTTTTCCTTATAATATATTACTATTATAAGAACTAAAAAAGACTAAAGGAATTAATCTCCTTTAGCCTTTTAAATTTCTATTTATTTAAAACTTAACTAAAAATAATTTACTTTATATTTATGCTAGTTTGTCTCATCTTCAATTTTAAATTGAGATGCAACTGCTCTAAGATCTTCTGCTTGCTTAGATAAATCATTACTTGCTGCTGAACTTTCTTCAGATGTTGACACATTTGTTTGAACAACATTACTTATTTCTTCAATACCTTCTAGCGTTTGTTTTAGAGCTGTAGCTTGCTCAGAAGATTCATCAGATATCTCATCTATTAATTTTACTGATTCAGATACACCTTGTAATACCTCTACAAGCATTTCCCCTGTTTTATTAGCTATTTTATTTCCATTTTCTACAGCCTTAATAGACTCTTCAATTAAATGAGTAGTTTCTTTTGCTGCATCTGCTGATTTTGTTGCTAGATTTCTTACTTCATCAGCTACAACAGCAAATCCTTTACCTGCTTCTCCGGCTCTAGACGCTTCCACTGCTGCATTTAAAGCTAATATATTAGTTTGGAATGCAATATCTTCAATAACTTTTATTACTTTGCCTATTTCTGATGATTTACTATTTATTTCAGTTATTGCCTCCATCATTTTTTGCATTTGATCATTGCTTAAATTTGAAAGTTCTCCAACAGACTTAATTTGCTCAGCAGCACCTAATGCATTTTCTGCATTTTTTGATACTCTATCAGATAAATCATTTACTGTAGATGTAAGCTCCTCTGTTGTATTTGCTTGATATAGAGCTCCATCTGCAAGAACTTGTGATGCAGTGGCTATTTCTCTTGAACCTAGTGCCACATTTTCTGATGCTTCTACTATTTGACCTATAGTGTGTTTAAATATATCAGAAAGTTGTATTAATGAATCTTTAATTTTCTCAAACTCTCCATCATAAGATTGTTTTAAATCTATATTTAAATCTCCAGCTGAGAATCTATTTAATGACTCTGATATTTCGTCTATATAGACAATATACTCATTTAATCTTTCTACTAGTTTTTTCATTGATTGAGCTAATTTTCCTATTTCATCATTATTATCAATATCAATTTCTGCATCTAAATTACCCTCTGCTAAATCTTCAGTAACTTCCATAAGCTTTTGAATTGGCGATACTATACTTCTTGTAACAAAATATATTACTATTAAAAGTATTAAAATAGCTAATCCATAAACAAGCATCATATCTTTCTTTTCTTTTTTTACTAATGCATTATATCTATCTTCACTTATACTAAATATAGTTTTTAGACCAGCATCTCTTACTGCATTTACAATTCCGTAACGTGTTTGCCCATTATCAGTATATTTTATAACTTTTTTACTAGGATTTTCTACTTCTTTTACCATAGTATCGTCAAATCCTATTTCACTAACATTTTTAAGCAACTTTTCACTATCATTACTTGCTAGTACTTGTCCTGATCTAGATACAAGCATTGTATACGCGTCTTTTCCAAATTCTGTTTCGTTAGATGCTATTTTATTACTTAAAGTATCAAGTTGTATATCTAAAGCCGCTACCCCAACTATTTCTTTTCCATCTAAACTGTATACTGGTGCTGAAAATGATACTATCATATTTCCAGAAATAACATCTTCAAATGGATCAGTTATTATATATCCATTTTTTATATCTTCTTGATTTGAAAACCAGTATTTTTTTGATTTTAAATCATAATCTTTATCTGAAACCCAATTTGTACCATCAAATGCTAATGTATCCTTAGCTGAACAAACGTATGCTGTTGATATCTGTTCATCATTTTCTGCCACAAATCCTAAATACTTGTATGTATCTTTAAATGAAGACTTATCTTTATAATTCTCTCTAGTAGCTTCAGTTAATACTTGCCTTACAGACGTATTCCCTGCCATCTGAGTTGCCATAGTTTTATATTTTGTGAAATATTCATTAATCTCAACTGCTAATTTATCTGTAGTTAAAGTTGAAATAGTTTCTTGAGAATCATCGACCATATTAAGTGTATTTTTTATTGAAATTCCACCAGAGATAATCATTGCTAAAATTGCTACTCCACCAATCATTATTAAAATTTTTGTCCTTATACTTTTCATTTGCCTGTTCCCCCTCCTCGGTTTTACCTGCTTTAATTAATTATTTGTAATATAACATTGACTTGCACTTTAAATAAATTCCAAATATTTCATATTATCTCCAAAGAAGTTATACGGTTGAATTTGTAAAAACTTTAACATTTTACAATATAATATTTTATTTAAATACAAAAAATCACTTATTTTTAAAAATAAGTGATTTTTTGTATTTATTTAGTATTATTTTTTACCATACATACAAAATATTTATGCATTCTGTTATCCTCAGTTAACTCTGGATGAAAGGAAGTTACGAGCATATTGTCTTCTTTTGCAGCAACTATATTCTTATCTACTACTGATAATACCTCTACCTTATCTCCAATAGATTCTATATAAGGTGCTCTTACAAACACCATCTGAATATCATCACCAACTCCTTTTATAGCAGACTTCCTATTAAAACTTCCAAGTTGTCTTCCATAAGCATTTCTTCTAACTTCAATATCCATAGTAGCCAGATGTTTTGTATCATCTTTATAAATGCTTTTAGCAAGTAAAATCATACCTGCACATGTTCCCCACACAGGCAAACCACTTTCTATTTTTGATTTTAAATCATTATATATATCTAAATTTCTAATTAATTTTCCCATGGTCGTGCTCTCTCCACCAGGAATAATTAGGCCATCAATATTTTCTAAATCTTCTTTATTCCTAATTTCTACAGTATCAACATTCAAACTTTTTAATATGCTCATATGCTCTTCATAAGCACCTTGCATGGCAAGTACTCCAATTTTCATATTACCAACCCCTAGCTGCTAATAATTCTTTATCTTCTAAAGTGTTCACTGCCACCCCACTCATGGCTCCACCTAAATCTTCTGATATTTGTGCTAAAACTTTAGGATTATTATAATTTGTAACAGCTTTTACTATGGCTTCTGCTCTCTTCTCTGGATTGTCTGATTTAAATATTCCTGATCCTACAAATACACCATCACAACCTAATTGCATCATTAATGCTGCATCTGCTGGAGTTGCAATTCCTCCTGCTGCAAAGTTTACTACTGGAAGTTTATTATTTTCATGAACATATTTAACTAAATCATATGGTGCTCCCATTTCTTTAGCTGCATTCATTAACTCTTCTTCACCCATAGATACTATTTTTCTAATTTGAGAAGTTACTGTTCTCATATGTTTAACTGCTTCAACTACATCTCCAGTTCCTGCTTCACCTTTTGTTCTTATCATTGATGCACCTTCACCAATTCTTCTAAGAGCTTCCCCTAAGTTTCTTGCTCCACAAACAAATGGAACTTCAAATTTAGTTTTTTCTATATGATAAACATTGTCTGCCGGTGTTAAAACTTCACTTTCATCTATAAAATCTATTTCTAAATCTTCAAGTATTTGTGCTTCTACAAAATGTCCTATTCTTACTTTTGCCATAACTGGTATACTTACAGCTTCTTGAATTTCTTTTATCATTTTAGGATCTGACATTCTTGCCACTCCGCCTTCTTTTCTTATGTCAGCTGGAACTCTCTCAAGTGCCATAACTGCACAAGCTCCTGCATTTTGTGCTATTATTGCCTCTTCTGGATTAGTTACATCCATTATTACTCCACCTTTTAACATTTGTGCTAAATTTTTATTTAATACTTCTCTGCTCATTAATTGTACCCCCTTATTATTTTTCCTTTATAATGAAATAGTAGTACAATTTTAATTGTATCACAATAAAAGTTTAGATTTTTATAATTTCGCACAAATTGTACTGATACATTTATCAATAAAAAAACTAGAAAATGCATTAATTTAAATACATCTTCTAGCCTTAACTTATACCTTATAATATAAAATTTATATTCTATCTTCCAACCAAAAATGTATATCTTCTAGTACTTTATCTTTATCAAATTCATTCATAATTTCATGATAAAGACCTGGATATATTTTTAAACTCTTATCCAATGAAGATATATGTTCATAAAGAATTTTTGAATCTTCTTGAGAAACTATTTTATCGTCTTCTCCATGTAATAAAAGTACAGGATATTCAAATTTATCCATATTTTCATATATATATTTAACTGCTTTATAACATTCTTTGTATATTTTTCCTACTGTTACATGACACACTAAAGGATCCTGTTCATACTCATCTACAACTCTCTTATCAGTACAAATTAAATCCCCTAAAGCGTTGACTATTTCAGCACTGTCATCCACATCTTTATTACTTTCCAATAACTTCGCTTTATCGATAGTAACACCTGCAGATAAAATTATTCCATTAACTGTATCTTTGTAATCTATACCATATACTGTGCTTATCATTCCACCCATACTATGTCCTAATACAAAAACTTTCTTATCATCATTTTCATCTTTAGCCATTTTTACAATTTCATTAACATCTTGTGAAAAATTTTTATAACTATCTATATAGGTTCTTTTACCTTCTGATTTTCCATGGCCTTGATTATCAAATCTATAAACACTATATCCCCAATTATTAAATTTTGATACTACATAATCATATCTTCCTAAATGTTCTGCCAATCCATGTACTATTACTATTACAGCCCTTCCCTCTTCAACTAAGTCTTTCTTTACAAAAAGTTCTATATTATCCTTATTTCTAAACATCATACTTTCATTTAAAGCTTTCGCTTGTTCCATGCTTTACCCCCATTTTTAGTAAATTAAGAATAATCTTTTGTACAATCTATTATGATAATATATCCTCAAGTTCAGTATATCAAAACTCATTTTTTATAACTATAGTTTAATATTAAGTTTTCTAAGTATACAGTATTTTCATATATTTTATACTAGTACAAGTGCATTCAGCCTAGTAATATTTATATTTTAGCGTTATCTTAACAACTTCCGGCTTACAGTTAATTCTAACAAGTATTTTAGATCCACCTAATCCTTTAGTAACTATCATAGTTGAATCATTTTTATCATATTTACCCAGATCATATTTAGGGAAAAATTGCCTGTTTGGCGATAATAAACCTCCTACAATAGGAATCCTAATTATCCCTCCATGTACATGACCAGACAAAATAAGATCCGCACCCCATTTTTCATAATCATCAAAGTGAAAAGGTGTATGAGCTAATAAAATATTGTACTCATTTTTATTTATAAGTGGCAAACTTCTTTGTATAAAGTCCTCATCTAAATTTGTACTTTTATCCTTATCAAGCAAGTATTTATAACATTTGAAAGGTATTGTTAATCCATAAATATTTATAAAACTTTCGCCTTTTTTTATTTGAATTTTTTCATTATCTAAATGAACAGCACTTAAGTCACGTAGCTTTTTAAAATACTCCTTATACAAATTTTTATATCTTTTTACTAAAGCCTTTTGTTCGTGATTACCCGTAATATGATAAACCTTATATTTAGTACTTAAATTTTTTAATAAGTCTAATGATACTTGGAAATTTTTATTTTCTCCATCTATTATATCTCCTGTAATAAGTATTACTTGAGGGTTAATTTGCTTAATAATATTAATTAAATTAATATTATTTTTACCAAAGGACTTATTATGCAAGTCACTAATTTGAACAATAACATAATCATTAAACTCTTGTGGTATTTTTTTATTTTCTATAATGTAATTAGCTATTTCTAATTTACTCATTTTTTATTATTTTCACCTACAATTTTTCTTATTATAAAAAAGTTATAGATTTCATTAAAATCTATAACTTTTTATCATTAATTATCTAGCATTATATTTTTTATCTCATTTATAACTTCTTTTTTATTATCAAGAATTTTAATCTCTGATATTTTATTATCTTTTGTGAATATTCCTAGTAACTTATTTTCATTATCCAAATTATAAACATTTATGGATTTTTCTACTTTGTCATATAAGTGTGCATCATAAGATGGTTGTTTATTCCCTACTATTGTTGGCATTTCACTAGAATCATCACCAATACAATCATCTAATTTTTTCATGTCTAAATCTGACATTCTAATTATATCTCCATTGTCATAACAATCTATAAGTATTTTAGATTTGTTAATATTTTTAGCTATATTAGATCTAGAATTAGAATAATCCACTATTTGTGCATTTTTTACTATTTTATTTTTTAAATGCAGGTATAGAGAAGTACTATTAGCATTCTCATCTGATACATTTTTCAAATAAACTAAATTTATATCTTCTAAATTTTCTAAATCATCTAGTGTATCTAAACTGTCTATTTTATTTTTATCTATCCAATATGCAGTAGTATTAGGCTCTCCCAAATTACTTAAGACATAATTGTAATCTTTGTTTTTTATTTCATTTACATCATTTTGAACTTTAGTCATAGTTTTTTGTTTAGTTGCTTCATCTGGCAAAGTTATGCCTTCATTTTGGACTTGATAATTGGAGCATCCCGTAAAAAGCATGGTTAAAATAATCAATGCAGATAATGATCTTTTAAGGTTCATAAATTAATCCTCCTTGTACCAAGTATAGGTAAATCTTTTATTTTGTCTCGCATAGATGATTTTTATCATTTTTTCTTATTTTTTAAATTATAACCTATAATTAACGGGAAATCATAACAAATATCATTCTGTAATTTTTTTGTAATACAAATTATGTCCCTGTATTTTTCTTATTATTAATATAACAAAAATTTCCTTAATAATCAACAACTCATATAGTTACTATAAGTTTTACCTATTATCATATGAAGCTGTATTTGTTTTATTTACTATGATTTAAGCCTACTTATCAAAAAGTTAAATTTTTTTAATTTTAATAAAAAAATCCTTCTATTTTATATAAAATAGAAGGATCCAAATTTTATAGATTTATATTTAAGAAAGCCTTATAACCTCTATACATTTCAAATATATCTGCTTTTGAAGCAACTTCATAAGGTGCATGCATACTAAGTAATCCTACACCACAATCTAAAACTTCAGCACCGTAATTAGCTAATATATAAGCTACAGTACCTCCGCCTCCTTGGTCAACTTTTCCAAGCTCTCCTGTTTGCCATACTACATTTTCTTTGTTAAATATTCTTCTTACTTCACAAACAAACTCTGCATTAGCATCACTTGTACCACTCTTTCCTCTTGAGCCAGAGTATTTCATTATAGCAACACCTTTACCCATGTGAGCTGAGTTAGACTTTTCATATGCTGAAGAAAAGTTTGGATCATAAGCTGCATTAACATCTCCAGATAATATTCTCGATCTTGACAGAGCTCTTTTTATTTTTAAGTCAGAATAATTTCCTTGTAAGTTTATTAACTCTGCCACAGTATTTTCAAAGAATTTTGAGTGCATTCCTGTATTACCATAAGAACCTGTTTCTTCTTTATCAACACATAATGTAACTGCTGTATATTCTGGTTTTTCAGTTTCAAATATTGCTTTTACACCTGCAAAGGCACATACTCTGTCATCTTGACCATAAGAAATAACCATTGATTTATCTATTCCTAAATCCTTAGCTTTTCCTGCTGGAACTACTTCTATTTCAGCACTCAAAAAATCTTCCTCAGTAATTCCATATTTTTCGTTTAATAACTTTAACATATTATATTTTACAGTTGCATTTTCTTCTTCATCAAAAGGAATGCTTCCTATTAGTACGTTTAAATCTTCTCCACCAATAGCTTCACTTACTTTCTTTTGATTTTGTTCTGCTGATAAGTGAGGCAATAAGTCATTTATGCAAAATACTGGATCTTCTTCATCGTCACCTATAGATATATCAACCTTAGTACCATCTTGTAAAATTGCTACTCCATATAGTGCAAGAGGCATAGATACCCATTGATATTTTTTAATTCCTCCATAATAATGAGTTTTGAAGTATGCCATATTATCATCTTCATATAATGGATTTTGTTTTAAGTCTAGTCTTGGTGAATCTATATGAGAAGCAATTATCTTCATACCTTCTTCTATATCTTTTTCACCAATTACAAATAAAGCTACACCTTTATCTTTATTTTCAGCAAAAATTTTATCTCCAGATTCTATTTTTCCTTTTTTAATTACTTCTTCTATAGATATAAAGCCTTGTGATAATGCTAGTCTAATAATTTCTCTAGCGCAAAGTCTTTCTGTTTTACCTTTGTTTAAGAAATCAATATATTCTTTTGAGTATGACATAACATTTTCCATATTATTCATTTCTTTTATAACTTTCCAACCATTTGCAAATTCATATTTTAAATCCATATTGAACTCCTTATTTATATATTTTATCAAAGCTAGTTTTGATTTTTCTTTATCAATTCATCGTACTCTTCTTGACTATGTACAACTTTCACATTTTCAAGTCTAGATTTAAAGTGCGATCTAAAATTTTCTAAGTATTCTTTTCTTAATACTTCTCTTTCTGCTAACTCTTCTTTTGTTAATCCTTCTTCTTTATTTTTTTTAGCTAAAAAATTTATTCTGTCTAATTTCTTTTGATCAAACATTTTTTCCTCCTAGTATTTTTACTTATTAATAAAATATTTTATTACTTCTTATAGTTTCTCCATTTTTATAAGATGTAATAAATTCTTCTAAATTATTTTCTATTATAGTTATTCCCTTTTCTATATCTTCAATTGTCTCATTGGCTATGTTAATTCTAAAAAACCTGTCATCCATTATATTATCAAAAAAATAAGTTCCTGGTGTAATACAAACTCCTTTTTCTAACATAAAGTTGTAGAAAACTTGAGATGAATATCCTCTTGGCAATTCAATAAAGAAATTTAGTCCACCTTGAGATTTGCATATTTTTAGCTTATCTCCTAATTTTTCTTCTAATAAAGATTTTGTTTTTCTATATTTTTTAGTATAAACTTTATCTATACTTTTTAAATATTCTTCCCAATTGAAATACTTCATATAATAGTACATAGACTTTTGTATAAGTCCTGGTGTAGATATATCTGAAGAATATTTTGCCCAAAGTATTTTCTTTTGCAGTTCTCTTGGTATATCAACTATACCAATTCTAAGACCTGGCATAAGTATTTTTGAAAAAGATTTAATATAAATAACCCTATTTTTCATATCGTAACTTTTAAGTGGTCTATTATCTTTACTATCAAAAATAAAGTCACTTATAAAGTCATCTTCTAAAATATAAAAATCATATTCTTCACTCAGTTCTATAAGCTTCTTTTTCTTATATTCACTATATGATATTCCACTTGGATTTTGAAAATTAGGCATAACATATATTAATTTAGGTTTTATTTTTTCTAATTTAAGCTTTAATATACCTATATCTATACCATCGTCTAACATAGGAATAGTAATTATTTTTGCGCCTCTACTTTTGAATACTTCTAAAGCACCATTGTAAGTTGGCTCTTCAACAAATACAACATCTGAATAATTTATAAGACCTTTACAAACTATATCTATACCTTGTTGAGCACCTGAAATTATCTGTATGTTATCTTTATTAGTATTTATTCTTTTCTTTTTTAAATATGTACTTAATTCTTCTCTTAGCTCTTCAGAACCTTTTCCTTCATCATACTCAAAAATAGATGCTCCGTCATTTTCCAATGCCATGTTTATGGCTGATTTAAAATTATCTAAAGGAAATACATCTTTCGATGGATTACCACTATCAAAGTGTATCATATCCTTATAATTTTCCAAGTTTACTTCTTTATTTGCCTTCATAGAGGAAACAAAAGTTCCGCTGCCTATTATTTTATATACATAGCCTTCTTTTTCCAGCAATTCGTACACCTTAACAATAGTAGCATTATTAACACTTATAAAATCTGCTAACTTTCTAATTGGTGGCAGTTTTTCATGTTCATTTATTTTTGCCCCAACAATCATCTCTTTTATATGATTATAAATTTGAATATATTTACTATTATTATCATCTAATTCTAATTTGTATTTATCCATTTAATCACCACTTACTTATTTTTAGATTTATTGATGTTTAAATATGTATTTGCTATCATTAATATATATAATACCAAATTTTTTATGAAAGGGGAAATAATAATGTTCTACGACTATCACATGCATTGTAACTTCTCTCCAGATAGTAAAACTCCCATAGAAAAAATGATTGAAACTTCTATTAACTTAGGTTTAGAGGAAATATGTTTTACAGATCATATGGACTATGATGTAAATCAAACAGATAAATTTGTTGTGAATTACGAAAAATATTTACATAAATTAGAATCAATGCAAAAAAAATACGAAAGCAAAATAAAAATAAAAAAGGGAATTGAATTAGGATTACAACCTCACCTTGCAGAAAGATATAATGAGGATATGAAAAACCATAAATTTGACTTTATATTATGTTCTCAACATGCCATAAATAAAAATGATTTATACTATGACGAATATTTTAAAGATAAAAATCAACATGAGGCCTACGAAGTCTATTACAAAACATTATATAAAATAGTTAAAAGTTTTAATAGCTATAGTGTTTTAGGTCATTTAGATTTAGTCAAAAGGTATGGAGATTATGAAAATCTTCTTGGAGATAGCTTATATATGGACATTATAGAGTCCATATTAAAAGAAGCCATTTATAATGGTAAAGGTATAGAAATAAATACTTCTTGTTTTAGATATAACCTACCTGATTTGACACCTTCAAGAAGCATAATATCTCTTTACAAAGAATTGGGTGGAGAAATTATTACTACAGGTTCTGATGCTCATTCCCCAGCTTTTATTTCTTGTAAATTTGATTATGTATACTCTTATTTAAAAGATTTAGGATTCAAATATATTTCTACCTTTGATAATTTAAAACCAAATTTTATAAAATTATAATTATTTTTTCACCTCCACAAGAATACATTTTTAATATGTGGAGGTGATTTTTTTGAGAATTCCTAATTTGGTTTTATCAACGATAATATTATTCATATCAAACCTAATAGTAAGAATATTAGGCTTTTTATATAAAATATTTCTATCACGGGTTATGGGAGATGTGGGCCTTGGAATATATCATATGGTCTTCAACTTCTTAATGATTTGTATTGCTCTGACCACCACAGGTATTCCCACTGCCCTTTCTTGCTTGGTTGCAAAGGAAAGTGCTTTGAAAGATAAAAAAGATGCAAATATATTTTTTATATCTACTTTATATGTGGCATTTTTTATATCTTTGTTAATTTCATTATTAGTATCTTTTAATAGTACATATTTATCTTTTAGACTTTTGCAGGATGAAAATTTAAATTTATTCATTCTTTCCATATGTCCAGCCATAGTTATAATTACTATTTCAAACGTGTTGAGAGGATATTTTTATGGAATAAAAAAAGTTATAGTTCCTGCTATAGGTCAGGTTATTGAACAAGTTACAAGAATTTTATTTGTGTTTTTATTAGCAATGTACATAAATGATAAGGCTATGATTTGTTATGTAACACTTCTTGGTATTTCCATTGGTGAGGCAACTAATGTGATTTATATGAGTATCTGTCTTTATAAAGAATCATCCTTATATAATAAATTTACTATAAGACTTAGAGATTTTTATTATTCTTCTATGGAAACTTTAAAAATGGCTCTACCTATTACATGCAATAGAATGTCTTCTGTTGTTTTACAATCAGTAAGCTCTATGATAGTACCTTCTAGATTAGTTTTGTCTGGAATATCATATACACAGTCCATAGGACTTTATGGTATTGTTTGTGGTATGGTAATGCCTTTTGTATATCTTCCTTTTACCATAGGCTCCGCTCTTGTTGTAAATTTAATTCCAAGCATCTCTCAAGAGGTTGCTTTGAATAAAATTAAAAATGTAAAAATAAAAATATACTATGCTGTTGTTTTAACTATAGGTGTAGGTATTGTATCTTCTTTATTTTTTTATTTTTTCGGAGAACAATTATGTTTAATAGTTTTTAACAATAAAACCGCTGGAATTTATCTAAAAACTATGTTTCTAGCTCCTCTTTTTCTTAGCTTAAATCAAACTTTATCAGGAATACTTCATTCTATAAGAAAAGAGGTTATATCTAGCGTAAATACCATTATTGGTATGATTATTCAAGTTATTGCTATTTATTACTTATTGCCTATACCTAGTCTAAATATGTATGCCTATATTTATGCTATAACTGCCACATCTATCTTTACAACGCTTCTTCACAGTATAGTTTTAATAAAAGCATTGAAAAAAATGTAAGGAAAGTAGGTGAAACTTTGATTAATAATATAAAACCATTTTATGTTTATGAAGAAAATAACTCCTTATTTATAAAAAACATTAATGAAAAAATAGATAAAATTGCAAATAACATTATTTTATATTGTGCAAATTTTGATGATAATAATCTTATTCATATTTGCTCCATTGATACAAAAGGTAGGCTAATTCACTTTATGTACAAAGATGGTAAGATAAGGAGAAGATACCTTTGTAAAGTCTGTAATAATACAAATAACTTAAAAAATATGAGACTTTTTATTATTAAAAATAATTTAAATGTGTTTTTGGTGGAGGAATCTACCATAAAAGGTAGTTGCTATAGGCTATATCATTATAATTTTAGTCCGAGCAATTATAATCTTCATAAATACCATATTAATAACATTGTTAAAAATGATGAATATATTTATAAATTAGATATTGATGATATGAGCAATATGATTTTTACCTATGATACTGTAGAAAATAATAATAGATCTGAAGTTAACACTAAAACTTTAGTTTTTAATTATGCTAATAACAAATGGATGCCAACTCATAACTTACCTAGAAGCGTCTCATCCTTTTCTAACTTTAAATCTACCTCGACTATTAAAGATGATCTATTTGAGTATTGCTATAGTATCCTTTATAAAAGTTAATATGCTAAAAATCAAATGAACTGCAATTTACTTACAATTAAAAGAGGACTATCATTATATGATAGTCCTCTTTGTTAGTAGAATAAAGATGTTTGGTTAATCCTTTCTCTAATCATTTGTTATATATTTTAATTCTCTAAATTATTCACCACAACCTGGAAATTTACAAACATTTGCAAAAGTATCTACCACTCTTGGGCTAAAGTTTGTTTCAGCTAGAACTACTAGTTGATCTCCTAGTAAAGCACTAACTGTTTCTTCAACACATAGTATTAAGTCTATTCCACTTGGTATTGTAAACTCGAAACAATCGAAGTCGAAATCACAATCATGTCTGCGATCACAGTCACAGTCACAGTCACAATCACAGTCATGATGTCTGTCATGATCTCTATCACAGTCACAGTCAAAGCAATCTTCTGCAGAAATAAATGCGTTAGATATACAATCAACTGTTAACTTAGTTAAATAATCTTGTCTTAATGTTATTGATCTACCACTAGATGGACAGCATATATTAGAAGCTAGTGTGTTAAATTTAAATTCAACACAATCTACTCTACACAATTGTCCATTACCTCTTTTTACTGCTGGGAATGCAAGAGCAACTATTTTAGTACATCCACAATGTCCTCTTATTTCTAGAACTAAGTCCTCTACTCTTACAGCTAATCCTCTTTCTCTAAATAATACATTCTGTCCTTTATTTTGTGCACAACAATTAGCATTTCTTCTTGGACATACTATTGATTCAAATACTGTATCACAAGGTGAATTATTTTCAACTGGAGTTACTATAAAATCATCTACAGTTATATCTCCAGGACATATCTCAAGCTCTTCAAAATTCACACAAACCTCGTCAACTATAACTTTTGCTAATCCTCTAGATGGTACATTACCCCTTACTTCTATAACTTCAAAATCAAAGAATAAAGTTTGTCCATTTGGTCCCGTAGCATCTGTAAATGCTCTAAATTGTATTGAGTCAAATATTCTATTTGTTTCTATAGCTACTGGAGACGCGTTTCTTGTTGAAAAAGTTGGTCTTATTCCATTACAGCATTCTTCTCTACATGGATTTACTGAACATTCTTCAGATACAACTTCACATTCTTTACATTCTTCATGTTTTTTACATTCACAATGACATTCACACTCATGCTTATCATGCTTATCATTGCATTTATTTTTATGTGATTCCATATCATTGTTACACTTACATCCTCTGTCCAATTCATCTACTTCTACTGCTACTACTGATTCTATCTCTTCTTTCTCAGGACGATTACTCATTGTAGACATTTGTTTATTGTTCATTTTTCTTTTATTCTTTTTTAAATCTTGCATTTTTTATTATCCTCCCTTATTGATATTGATAAAAATGTCTTGGCTTTGTAAGCCTAATAAATAATATGCTTTTTGATGAATAAGTGTTACATAACTATACATGTACATAAAAAAAAGTAGAATATAAATTTTTTTTGTAAATATATTATAATATGTATATTTTTAGGAGGTTAAAAATGAGCTTTATAAATGAATGCCATGCTATAATTAGAAGAAGCACTAAGGATATGTTTTATATATCCCTTAATGATGACGGACTTTACTACAACTATTATGATACCGACAATAATTTAGTTCATAGAAATAAATTAATAGGTGATATTGATATAAATTTCACCAAATATTCCTTTTCCATTGATAAAGATGATAATGTTTACTGTATTTACTGTGATAAATCTCTACAAATATTAGAATGTAAAAATAACTCTAAAATTTTTACCCAAAAAGAATCTATAACTTATAATTTCAAAAAATTTGGATTAGCCTTTCCTTATGTAAAATATATACATAATAACGCTCATATTTTTTATTATGTATTTAATAATAGTTCGACTAACACATGCGCTCTTTTCCATCACTATAAAAACAATGATTATTGGATAGAAAATAAGATTGATTTTATTAACCACTTAGTATTAGATAGTTTTACTGTTCTATGGAATGAATCCGTGCCAACTATATTTTATCTCAAATTAGTAAATGGTTGTGAAGAGGTCTTTGCATCAAGATTTAACTTAGGTACTTTTTGTTGGAGTGACCCTATACAAATTACAAGCTCTGGTAAAAATAAAATCTATTTAGACATTATTAGAGACAGTATGAATTTTTATCATATATGTTTTTGTGAATATATAAAAAATGGCTATGTTGTAAAATACATAAGTGGATACCTTAATGAAAATAAGTTTAATATTGATACCTCTTCATATTTAAGTGAACCTTCCACTTGTATGTATCCTTCCTTAGTTAAAACAGATAACACTCTTTTTGTATCTTGGGTAAACTTTAACAAGTTATTTACTTCTAGCTCCGATAACTTAGGTAAAACCTGGTCTCACTCTACTATAGATGAATTTTCTACAGAAGATGATTTTATTAGAGCTGCATTTTATTCTAATTATGAAAAAGATTTGAAATATAATGTGAGTCATGTTTTTTCAACGCTTAATGATGTGGGTATTTTGGGAATTTAGTATCTAAAATTAAAAATTTGCAAAATAAAAATGTTGCTAAAATAGCAACATTTTTTTATTCCCAAGGCACCGTTGGTCCCATAAATTCAGACCCGAGAATCTCCCAGGTGGGTGACCTGCTCGCAAGTTTAAATTCCTTTATATAAATATAATGGCCTCTTACTATTGCAAGACCCGATCTCCCGTATAGTGCATGTCGGTTGAATTTAAAGGTTACCTCTCGTATGTCTCAGGAGTTTTTTCTTTTTTATTTATATTTATTATAATACAAAAGTCGAAATAATTAAAGTAGTTTATTCTGTAAAAGTTTTTAAATTTAAGATATTTTTACAATATCTTGTAATTTGACTTATGTAAGTATTCAAATGTTATCTAAAATAGTGTATTTCATCACATTTGTTTTTTTCTTCTGTTTCTACTTTTTTTAGATTTACTTTTGCTATGTTTTTTATTATTAGTCATAGCTTTGTTTTCTTCCAAATATTCGTCATAATCATCTGCTAAATTTTCCTCTTCTACGTCTTCTAAGTCATCTTCGTCGACTTCTACATAGTCATATTCTTTTTCTTCTTCCTCTTCATCATCATCTAAACTTCTCAATAAACTTCCTAATAATTTCAAATTGCTAATACTTCCTAAATTATTAATATCTGCTAGAGAACTTAGACTAAATCCTCCACCTTCTTCTCCATCTGGTAAAAATAACTCTGCAAATAAATCTATCATTTTTTTCATTTCAAGAGCTTTTTCAACAGATTGTTTTTTCTTTTCAGGGAAAACTTCTATTATCTCTTTAATCATCATATTTTTCTTATCTTCTTCATCCATACTTCTGAAAAATTCACTTTCGTCTCCTTCGCTCAATATATTAATGTCATTTAATTTTTTTATCCCTTTCACTAAATCAAGAACACTTTCCAGCTTTATCAGTATATTTCTTTCCTCTTTATTCATATACTTCTTAGTTCTTGTTATTATTTCCATTCCTCTATCTAAATCTTCTTCACTTAGATCCATTAAATTAATACCTTTGTTAACGTCCGTAATATCAAATTTTAAAATATTTTTAATAGGATCATTCTTTCTTTCTCTAGTAGGATCTTTGCTTCGTGTTTTCTTTTTAATTTTTTTAACTTTTCTAACTGTTGGACCACTTCTTTTACTTTGATTATTTTTAACATTTGGCTCAATAACATCCACTTTTGTCGACTCCTCTGCAGGCTTATTTGATTTATTTTTATTATCAAATAATGATACATTACCATTACTTAATACCATCATTGCAAGTATTAACAGTAAATTGTTCACACAAGTCACCCCTTAATATTACTACCCCTTCTTAATAAAATATGAATCCCAAATCATATGTGTTACATTTTTAATATACTAATGCATATATATTTTTTATAAGGATTTATTTATCTTAATTAATCCAACTACCTTATTTACAAATTACTTCTATATATTAATACTATGAGAAAAATTCTATATATATTATAGAAAGTAATTTTTTTCTTCGAAAGTTGATATACTAAGTCTTATACATAATATTTCATTTGGAGGTAGTAGCTATGCCTGGAACTTATGCGCATTATACTTTTGGAAAAAAAGTTTTAGATCAAGTAGATGATGAGATTTCGAAGATTATTTTTAAAAATATAGAACTATTTTTTATAGGCCTTCATGGTCCAGATATTTTCTTTTACTACAAACCAATACTCTACCGCAATCCCACAAATAAATTAGGGCATGATGTTCACTACGAAAAAGCAAATGTATTTTTTGAAAAATCAAGAAGTATAATAGAAAAATCTAAAGAACGAGAAAAATCCTTAGCTTATACATTCGGATTTTTATGCCATTTCATGTTAGACAGTGAATGTCACCCTTATATAAATAAGATGACTAAAGAAGAGAAATTATCTCATACTGAAATTGAATCTGAATTTGATAAATTATTAATATATAAGGAAGGTAAAAATCCTTTTGATATAGACTTAACTACTCATATTCATACGGATAGCACTTTAGCAGAAATTATATCACCATTTTTTAATACTTCTACTTATAAAATAACAAGGGCCCTTAACTCAATGAAATTTTATAATTCTATTTTTAATACATCAAATAAGTTAAGTAGATTTATTATTTTTTCTGGGCTTAAAATTGTAGCCCTTTATAATAAATTGCATGGCATATTTTTTAATTTAAATGAAAATCCTAAATGCAAAAATATATGTGTGAACATTGAATATTTATATGATCACTCTGTTAGCAAGGCTGTTTGTATGCTAGAAGATTTTTATTTATCTATTAAAGATAATTCTCCCTTTCCTGAAAGGTTAAATAGAAATTTTGAATAAACATGAATAAATTTTTACATCTTATATATAAATTTTCTTGATTTTTTATTATTTTTCTATATAATTAAGTTAACCATTTATTTTTATAGGTTAACCTAAACAATAATTATTCAGGAGGACTATTATGAAACTTTCAACTAAAGAACTTATACTCTGTGCTCTTTTTGCTGCTATAATAGCAATTTTAGCTCAAATTTCAATACCATTACCTTTTACAACTGTTCCACTTACTATGTTAATTTTTGCTGTAGCTGTAACAGGATTAATTCTAGGACCGAAATTAGGTGCTATTTCTGTTTTAATTTATTTATTATTAGGCGGAATAGGCCTACCCGTATTCGCTCAATTTTCAGCAGGAACTGGTGTTTTATTTGGACCAACAGGAGGATACTTATTAGGACTTCCTTTAATGGTTTATATAGTAGGCTTTGGCAAAGATAAATCTTCATCTCCTATAATAATCTTCTTATCTTTAATAATAGGATTAATTAGTGTGTATATAACAGGAACTTTAATGTTTGCTGCAATTACTGGAAATACAATTTACCAAAGTATACTATACTGTGTAGCTCCTTTCGCTTTTGTAGATTTAATAAAGTTAATATTAGCTTACATTATAGGCTTATCTGTTTCAAAAAGAGTATCATTTACTGCCACATTTTAATAATAATTAATTTAATTAAAATTTATATATTTATAAAAGACTGTATCCACTTACAGTCTTTTTTTATTTGTTTATTAATATACTTATATTAAAGATTTATTTTAGAAGAGTAACACTATTAAAACACTTTTGCATATATTAAATAATAGGTTAATTAGCACTAGGTTAAATATACAATATTTGAACATATAATCTGAAAATCTAAATAAAAAGTAATATGGAAAGGAGTTTGCTATGAAAAAAGTAGATCCAAAGACTCTTGAAAAGTTTGCTAAAGAAAAAAATATTGATAAAAACAAAGTTGAAAAAATAGCTGAAGGCTATAAAGGAAAGTCAGAAGATGAACTTATTGATGAGCTTGTAAAAATCGGTAAAAACTTAAAAGGTAAAGATGAAGTAGTCTCTAAATTCAAAAATTTCTTAGATCCCGAGCAACAAGAAAAGCTTGATACTATAATGAATAAAATAACAAATGCAGAAGTACAAGAAAAAGTTAAGAAAAATACTAAAAAGACTAAGTCTATTAATAAAAATAATAATACTCAAATTGAAGAAAGTACTCCAACTACTAAGAAAAAGGTTAAAAAAGTTAAAAGGGTTAAAAAGTCATCTAGTAGAGATAGCTCATCTGAAAATTAATTAGTCAACAAATAAAAAAATCCAACAATTTTATATTGTTGGATTTTTTATGCTATTCACTTCGTTTATTAGTTACATCTTCCATATTAATTATTCCACTTTCATAAGTAACTTTCATTTTAATAGAATCTAATTTATCACTATAAGCTTCTTTTGGTATATTAGCTTCGTAATAGTTACTTTCATCAATAAATTCATTATTTTCATCATACATAGGCTCTTTATTATATTCACATTTATAAGCTTTTTCCTTATTATCATTAAGTATTATCTCTATACTTTTTATTTTATTTTCATGAGACTCATCTTCAGTATAAGGATAAGCGTTAAAGTATATACCATCATCATTGTAACCCCAACTCACATTAGGTAGTTCAGGCATAAATAAATGTTTATCTAAATCTTCCACATCACTACTTTCCGTTTTGTCTCCCTTAATTAAGATTTTATATTTATAGTCATTATCATATGAAAATACAAAGTTTCCAACATAAGATAATTCACTGTCTTTTTTTAACTCTAGCTCCTGCCAATTTTTTGATCTTTTATCCTTATACATAAACATAACTCTTGAACTTCCTTTTAATTCACTTAACTCTGCTCTAACAGTTAAATCATAACCTTTATCCGTATTTTTATTTAATTTAAAACTTACATCTTTAGTCAAATGTGATTTCCCCCTCTTATATCCCTAAAGCTTATTACTATTTAAATACAATTATATACATAATATTAAAATTATACCAAGTTACATAGTTGTAACTTGAAGTAGGGTAATATAAAAACCCATCCCTAAATTGAAGGATGGGTTTTCTATATTATTCTATTGAACTGTGTATCTTATCTAATATTTTATCTCTCATTTCTTTTCCTTGATTTAACATTTCTGCGCAATTATCAGCATATTTTTTTGCAAGTTCTTTATTTTCCAAGCCCATAAGATTAACTTTAACATTGAGTATGGCACCCTCAAGCCCTGTACAAAGCATCAATGTTCCCACACCAATGTCAGTAATGGCATTTTGGTTTCCATTATCTACTAAGAACTCTAACTCCTTCATTGCATCTAATGACAATGCGGCCGTCTTATATGGAACTTTTATAGAGTATAATGTTGCATCTGCCATAGCCTGTTGTCTTTCTGTTATTTGTTTAAAAGTATCCTTTGGCATTTTTAAAGCTTTCATAAATTCATTGAAAGACTTAGTATCTTCGTCCACAAGTTTACTCATTTCTTCTCTTATTTTTCCCAGTTTATCAAACCTAACTTCAAATTCTTCCTTCACAGCATGGTCTAAAGCTTCGTATTTCTTTTTCCCAAAGCTTAGGTGAGCCATCATTCTAGAAAGACCAATACCTATATCAGAAGCAAGAGCAGCCACTGAACCACCACCTGGTGCTGGTGAATTTGAATCTACTTCATTTGTAAAGTTTGTAACTGTCATATCTATTAATTTCATATACATCCCCCTAAAAAATTTCCATGTTCATGCTTTTGGAAATGTTTTAATAAACTACATGCTTGCTTTTAACCACAAGTTTACCTTCTTTATAAACCCTATCTATATGGTTTATTCCAAAATGATACATTAAATATTCCACATTTGGTGCATCAAATACTGCAATATCAGCTTTTTTACCTACTTCAATAGAACCTATTTCTGTTGCCCTATCTACACAGTGAGCTGCATTTATTGTTACTGCTGTTAATACTTCATTTGGTGTCATTTTTAAGTTTAAGCAACCAAGTTGCATTACAAATTGTAAGTTTTCACTTGGACAACTTCCTGGATTATAATCACTTGATAAGCTTATTGGTACATTTAAGTCAATCATCTTTCTACCATTTGCAGATGGTTTGTTTAAATTAAATGATGTTCCTGGAAGAATATTTGCTATAATACCTTTCCCAGCCATGTCTTTTAGACCTTGCTCGCTGGCAGCCATTAAATGATCTGCTGATATGCAACCAAGCTTAGCAGCAAGTTCTGCTCCACCTATAGGAACAATTTCATCCGCATGAATTTTTAATTTATAACCCATTTCCTTTGCTTTGCTGAGTATGTAATCACTTTCTTCCACTGAAAATACACCTTCTTCGCAAAATACATCACAAAATTCAGCTAGACCCAGTTCTTTAACTTTCGGCATAATTTCTTCCACCAATAGTTTAATATATGCTTCACTGTTTGACTTATATTCCACTGGCACTGCATGTGCTCCTAAAAATGTGTGTACTAAATCTACAGGGTGATCCTCGTCTAATTTATGAGCCACTTGAAGTTGCTTAACTTCAGTTTCAAGTTCTAGACCATATCCACTCTTTTCTTCCACGGTAGTTACACCAAACTCTAACATTCTATCTAAACTTTTTTTCGCTTTTTTATATAATTCATCAAAGGTAGCTTTCTTTGTAGAATTTACTGTGCTTAGAATGCCTCCACCTTCTTGTAAAATCTGAATATAAGGTACACCATTTAATTTTTTTGAAAATTCATTTTCTCTAGAACCTCCGTGAACTAAATGAGTGTGAGAGTCAATAAGACCAGGAGTTACAAGCATTCCACTTGCATCATCTATTACAGTATTTTCTCCTACTAACTCTTTATAATCTTCACCAGTTCCAACCTTAAAAATTTTACCTTCAACTACTGCAATATAAGCATTTTCCAATACTGTTAGCTCATTCATTTCCTTTCCTGTTTTAGGCAGGAATGAGCCTTCCATAGTAACTAACTTTCCTATATTTTTTATAATTAAATCCATTTTCATTTTAATCTACTCCATTTAACTAGATTATAGTACTTTGTCTAAAGAGAAGTTTTCCAGACCTAAATAATAAGCTGCTGTATCTATTAAGGCTTCCATTGGGCAAAGTCCTACTATTTCACTTCCTGTAACATTTACACCATATCTTCTAGCTTCCATTTTTACTGCTTCAAAAGCTCTATATATGGCAGTTTTGCTATAATCAGTTAAGTTCATAGTAACTTGAGTTATATTTCTTTCAGGTACTTCTACTGGTCCTGCTTTGATATATCTATATCCACCACTAGAGTGTCTTATAGTTTTTGCAATCTTACTTGCTATTTCTATATTAGGCGTGTCTAGGTTTATATTATATGCTATAAGAGGCTTTCTAGCTCCTATTGCTATGGCACCAGCAGTTGGATGTTTTTTTGTAGGTCCAAAATCTGGCTCCCAATCTGGATTTTTTAATTTTTCATCTAAACCTTCATACTCTCCTTTTCTAACAACAGCTAAATTTTCTCTTTCAGGTTTTGTTGCAGAAGCTTCATAAAGAAATACTGGTATATTGTAAGATTTCCCTACCATTTCCCCTAATTCTTTTGAAAGAGCAACTGCATCTTCCATAGTCATTCCTTTTATAGGAATAAATGGACAAACATCACAAGCTCCAAATCTAGAGTGTTGTCCTTTGTGATGGTTCATATCTATAACTTCTGATGCCACACCTATTGCTTCAAAAACTGCTTTTTTTACAGCTTGTGGCTCACCTATTACAGTAACTACTACTCTATTATAGTCTTTGTCTGCTTCATAGTTTAATAGTTTAACCCCTGGAACACCTCTTAGCGGGCTTACTATCTTTTCTATTTTATCTAAGTCTACACCTTCACTAAAATTTGGTACGCATTGTACTATTGCCATATTTTTTTCCCCCTATTTACCATAATTATTTTAGTTAATATTTTATATATTTATAAACAAAGTCTATACTTCTAGTAATAAACTGCATAGACTTTGCCTTATAAACCTAATTAGTTTTAAGTAAGATTTATATCCTCAGTGGATAAAATTTTTATTCAAATATTTTATCTCCAACTAAATCCTCAATCATTTCATCATCTGCTATAAATGGAAGCGTTAAATGATCTTTTCCTTCACACATTTTGTTGTATTCCATAACTGTAGTTATAGAATTTTCATTTCTAGCCCAAGCACGTCTAGCAACTCCACTCATAACATCCCAAGGCATAGAAGTTCTTAGTATATCATCAACTCGCTGAGATCCATCAAGAACCATCCCAAAACCACCATTTATAGATTTACCTATTCCTACTCCTCCACCATTGTGAAGAGCTACTAAACTCATTCCTCTAGCGCAGTTTCCTGCAAAACAATGAGTAGCCATATCAGCCATTATATTACTTCCATCTTTTATATTAGAAGTTTCTCTAAATGGAGAATCTGTTCCTGATACGTCATGATGATCTCTACCCATCATAACTGGTCCTATTTCTCCACGTCTTACCATATCGTTAAATTTAAGAGCTATGTTAGTTCTTCCCATAGCATCTTGATATAATATTCTTGCTTGTGTTCCCACAACAAGATTGTTTTTAACCGCATCTCTTATCCATATCCAGTTATCTCTATCTTGATATCTTCTGTCTGGATCTATACAGCTCATAGCTGCTCCATCAGTTTTAACTAAATCTTCATGCTTGCCACTTAAACAAACCCATCTAAATGGACCATATCCAAAGTCAAATAGTTGAGGACCTAAAATATCTTCAACATAAGATGGGAATATAAATCCATCTTTTTCATCTACACCATTTTTAGAAATTTCTTTACATCCAGCATCATAAACTGCCTTCATAAAACTATTGCCGTAATCAAAGAAGTAAACTCCTCTATCATGTAAAGTCTTAATTAGTTCAAAGTGTTTTCTTAAAGTTTCGTCTACTAAATGAGCAAATTTTTGTGGATCGTGAGCTAGTAATTCTGTTCTTTCTTCAAAAGTAATTCCAACTGGACAGTAACCTCCATCATAAACTGCATGACAAGAAGTTTGGTCTGATAATAAATCTATATGAATATTTTTATCTACTGCATATTCAAGCAAATCAACTATATTACCATGAAAAGCTATGGCACAAGGTTCTTTTGCATTCATTTTTTCTTTAGCAAGTTTAAAAGTATCTTCTGGACAATTGCTTACTTCACTTACCCATCCTTGGTCAAACCTAGTTTTTATCCTAGATATATCAACTTCTGCAACTATTCCAACACCGCCTGCTATTTCTACAGCTTTACCTTGAGCACCACTCATACCTCCAAGGCCTGAAGTAACAAACAATCTTCCACTTAGATCTTCATCTTGAGGTATTCCAAGTTTTAATCTTCCTGCATTTAATATAGTTGAGTAAGTCCCATGAACTATACCTTGTGGACCTATATACATCCATCCACCTGCTGTCATTTGACCATAGTTTGCCACACCTATAGCAGTTGCTCTTTTCCAGTCATCTAAATTATCAAACATCCCTATCATAAGTGAGTTTGTAAGTATAACTCTAGGTGCGTCTGGTTTAGATTTAAAAAGTCCCACAGGATGACCAGATTGTATAACTAAAGTTTGATCTTGCGTTAAAACTTCTAAGTATTTTTTGACAAGTTGGTATTGCATCCAGTTTTGAAATACTTGACCTGTTTCTCCATAAGTTACAAGTTCATAAGGATAAAGTGCTACATCAAAATCTAAGTTATTATCTATCATAACCTGAAAAGCTTTTCCATCTGTGCATTTTCCTTCATATTCATCTATTGGCTTTCCATAAAGCTTACCTTCTGGTCTAAATCTATAACCATAAATTCTTCCATAAGTCATTAGTTCATCTAAAAACTCTGGTGCTAAATCTTCATGATAATCCTCTGGTATATATCTTAAAGCATTTTTCAAAGCTAATTTTATATCAGCATTACTTAGTTTTGCTTCTCTTCTTGGGGCTCTTCTTATGCCCTTTTCAAATGTAGGTATTTCCTTTGGTATATCTGTTAGTTTAATCATCATAGCATTTTTAATATCTTCATTATTAAAATTCAAAGCTTTTTCCATTTTGATTTCCCCTTTAACCTTTAAAAAATTTATTTTTTAATTATAAGTAATTTATAATTACTATATCTTATTATGAGTTATAAATTTCCTGATAGCTGTCCCTTTGGTTCTATATCTTCAAATAACAATATTTCTTGTTCTAAAGCTTCTTCAACAGCTTCAACTAGTAAATTGTCTTTAATAAGGTCTTCACAAATATTTATATCTTTATACATTATTCTATCTTTATCTATAAATGGAGTATGCTCTCTCACAATATTGTAAGCTGCTTCTGTACCTGCTCCTAATTTTTTCTTACCTCTTAAGTCTATTGCTTGAACACTTGTTAGTATTTCCATGGCAATAACTTTTCTCACATTATCCATAATATCTCTAGCTTTTCTAGCTGCTATTGTTCCCATAGAAACATGATCTTCTTGATTTGCAGAAGAAGGAATAGAGTCCACACTTGCTGGATGAGCTAAAACTTTATTTTCTGAAACAAGTGATGCAGCAGAATACTGAACTATCATAAATCCAGAGTTTAAACCTCCATGATTAACTAAAAATGCTGGTAAACCATAACTTAAAGCTGGATTTACCATTTTTTCTAATCTTCTTTCTGCTATATTTGCCATTTCTGCTAAAGCAATTCCAAGAAAATCAAAGCTTAAGGCCATTGGTTGTCCATGAAAGTTACCTCCAGAAATTATTTTTTGATCTTCTCCTGGGAATATTATTGGATTGTCTGTAACTGAATTCATTTCTATTTCTAATTTATTTTTTACATATTCTAAGGCATCTTTGCTAGCTCCATGGATTTGTGGTGAACATCTTAGAGAATATGCATCTTGAGTTCTAAGTTGCCCTTGCTTAGTAACCATTTCGCTGCCTTCCACCATTGTTAACACATTTTTTGCAGTATTGAATTGTCCTTTGTGAGGTCTAACTAAATTAACTCTTTCATCCATGGCGCAAGTTATACCATTTAATGCTTCCATTGTTAAGCATAGAGATATATCAGCAGTTTTCATTAAATTTAGTGCATCATAAATAGTTATTGCACCAACTGCAGTCATACATTGAGTCCCGTTTATTAATGCTAAACCTTCTTTTGCACCTAAGTATTCAAGAGGTTTGATTCCTGATTTTTCCATGGCATCTTTAGATTCCATTCTTTTACCTTCATAAATCGCTTCACCAAGGCCTAACATAGTAAGTACCATATGAGATAGCGGGGCCAAATCTCCTGATGAACCAAGGGATCCTTTTTCTGGAACTATTGGATGAACTCCTTTATTTAGCATAGAAGTTAACACTTCTAAAGTTTCACATCTTGCTCCCGAGTATCCCTTAGATAAAGCATTTGCTCTAAGTAGCATCATAGCTCTTACAATTTCTTCACTTAAGGGATTTCCCACACCACATGAATGAGACATTATAAGATTAGTTTGTAATTGTCTGCACTCATTTTTTGATATTGCCACGTCAGAAAACTTACCAAATCCAGTAGTTATTCCATAAGATATTTGACCTGTATCTACTATGTCATCAACTATTTGTCTAGAAATTTTCACTTTTTCTAGGGCCTCTTTACTTACCTCTACAGGAAAATTATATCTAGCAACATTTACTAAATCATCTAATGTAAGACTATTACCATCGATTATTATTTTTTTCATATAAACCTCCCCAAAACCTATAATTAAATTTTATTGTTTATACTACATGCTAAAAATTGTTAAAAAATATTTATTCTAAATATTCTACATATTCCGAGAAGTATCCTCCCACATATTACCATAATGTTTTTATTTAAAATATAAATTAAAATATATAAGAAAATACACTTCTATCATTTAGGTAATTTTCTATAAAAAGTTCACATTTTATTTTGTCAAATATATAGTTAAAAGCTGAAATTTACATATAAAAGGGTGTATCAAAAGATACACCCTTGGGTTCTAATATTTAATTTCTATTTTTTGTAACAGATTCTCTTTCCATAATTTGATATGGTAATTCTATTTTCTTTTCTTCCACAGGTTCACCATTTATTATTTTAATTAAAGCTCTTATTGAAACTGCACCCATATCGAATAATGGTTGATAAACTGTTGTCAATTTTGGTCTATATATTTTTGCAAGTTTTGTATCATTAAATCCAGCCACAGAAATATCTTCCGGAACACTGTAACCTGAATCAAATATTGCATTTATTGCTCCAACAGCTGCTTCATCACCTGTAACAAAAACTGCTGATGGTATTATTTTTTCATCTATAAGCTCTTTCATTGAGTTATATCCACCCTCATAATCAGTATTTCCATACTTGATTAGTTCATCTCTAACTGATATATTATTATCTCTTAGAGCCGCTTCATAACCTGTTCTTCTTTCAATTTCTAATATAGTATCTTCTTTACTAGTCATGATTAATGCTATATCTTTGTGATTATTTTCAATCAGATACTTAGTCATGTCGTAAGTAGCTTTTTCGTTACTTGTACTTACAGTATAAATGTCATAATCTCTTGCTGTTTTACTTATGTACACCGCAGGAATACGACTTTCTTTCATAAAGTTTACATGATCTTCGTCTAATATCCAAGATAGCATAACTATACCTTCAACTTGTTTAGTTTTTAGTAGTCTTATACTATCTAGTTCTTGTTCTTTATCTGAATAAGTATTAACTAAGAGTATATCGTAGTCATACATCTTAGCAACTGCTTCTATTCCGTTCAATATTTCATTAACAAAAGAGTCTGATACTTCCGGAACTATGACCCCTATTAATTTACTCTTTTTAGTAACTAAACTTCTAGCAAGAGGATTAGGTACATAACCTGTTTCTTTAATTACTTCTAAAACCCTTTGTTTAACTTCATCCGTTACTGGTTTTGAATCATTTATAACTCTTGAAACTGTTGATATGGATACACCAGCCAGTTTCGCAACATCTTTTATCGTTACGTTGTTTTTCATTTCGTGCCTCCTATTATTACTATCAGTACGATTTCTTTGTCTAATCTCTTCATTTTAACATAACTTGCCTATTTTATAAATACATATTATAATTTATTTCTATGCCAAAATGCTAAAAAGCTTTTTGTTATAATTATCAACTTATACTTATTATTTACATTTAATTTATTAATATTTAAAATCTCATTAATTAAAAAGTATAATAAGACGAAAAATATAAAAAATACTACTAGGAGGAGAACAATATGAACAAAAAATTAATAATTTCAAAGACATCTACCTTTATTTTTGTAGTTATTTTTGTAGTTTTTTTTAAACTAATATTTGGTGAAGAAAATACTTTAATTGGTGTTTCTACCATAACGGCCACACTAATGTTTTTAGAACGAGATTTAACATTGTCTCCTGGACGAAGTGCTATTAAACTTATACTTATAAACTTATTAATTGGTCTTAGCTCTTATTTAGTAATTTCCAACATGTATTTAGGAATTTTAGTTAACTTTTTTACACTATTTATAATTAGTTATAATTTTTGCTACAATTTGAGAAATCCACTATATATACCATTTACATTGCAATATATTTTTTTATTATCAAATCCTGTAGATAGCAAAGGATTTCTTATTAGAATTATTGCCTTAATTTCTGGAGCTTTAGTTATTGTGCTTGCACAAATTTTAGTCAATAATAATAAATTATCAAAATCAGGAAACAAATTATTAGAAAGTGTATGTGAATCTATAGTAAATAAAATTGAATATAAAGAACAATATGATTTAGTTGACGATGGTATAGAAAAAGTAAATCATTCTATAGATGCTTTTAGGACTATGGTTTATGACAAAAGGGAACATAACTATTATTTGACAGAAGAAGGACGATTAAAATTAAATTTATCCGTTGCATTGGAAAATATACATACTATGATTCATGATACTGATTTAAGCATCATAGATGAAGATATATTAAATACCTTAGAATTTTTAATAAAAGAAGTCAAAATACTTCTTAGTAATTCTGATGATAATATTAATGAAAATAATGTTCCCATTTACATGGAGAAACTATTAAAAATTTGTGAAGAAAAAGATACAAATGACTTACTAAATCTACAATTGCTAGATAGTATGATTTTATTGTCTGATACTATAAAGTCATTAGAATTGCTAGATAAAAAACAGTATAACTTTGTAAATAGATCCCATGAAATATCTGAACTTTTCTCAGATAGCAAAATAAAATCATTCCTTACAGATAGAAAATCTATAAGATTTTGCTATGCTATAAGAGTTGCCATTTGTATAAGTATTGGTTCATTTATTATGCAGTATTTTAACTTATCTGAAGGTAGATGGATTTTATTTACTTTATTTTCCTTAATAAGCCCTTTATATGAAGTGTCAAAATCTAAAACTAAAGATAGATTATTTGCCACATTAATAGGTGCTGTTGTCATATTTGCATTATTTAGTATTTTCAAAGATCCAACAACAAGAATGTTAATAGTACTCACAGCTGGATATCTAAACGGATATGCTTCTGAATATAAATATGCTACTATATTTGTTACAATTTCTGCCATAGGTTCAGCAGCTTTAGTTGGAAGTGTGGAAGTACTTACAATAAATAGAATTTTATTTGTTTTAGTTGGTACAGTAATTGCCCTATTAGCTAACAAATATATTTTCCCTTACAAAGTAAAAGACTCTATGATACAACTTAAAAATATGTATCATGAAACTATTATATGTATGCTTAAAGAAGTACAAAATTTAATAGAGGGAAATAAACAACCTACAACTATGAAAAATTTAATAGTTTTAACTTCTTTAATAGATGCAAAAGCAAGAGCCAATGAAAAAATAACAAATTCACCACATTATAGTCAAATAATTAGTGGAAGAAGGTTTCTGACTACAAGTATTTATGAACTTTATATGTTAATATTAAGAGGCAATATAAATTTCCAAAACCAAAAAGAAATCTTAAATGATTTAAATGGCCTAATCTATTACTTTAATGAAGATATTGATACAAAAATTACTCATATTGAACAAGGAATAAATAGCGTAAAAGATATTAACACTAAAATAATATTAAGTAGTATTATTGTCATATTAAGAGAATTAATCCATTTAAACCAATTAGATAAATCAATATAATAAAAAAATCTTAAGCTATAAACAGCTTAAGATTTTTTATTTTCTAATACTTAATTATTTGACTTTGTTATTCTTCTTGATTCAAATATACATAAACCAATACATAGTAAATACGGAATAATAGCAACTAAAAGATTCTTTCCAAAGCTAATATTTGTAAAACTTTCTATTATAGAGGGAATATACATTAAAAATGGCATCATTAAATACCATACATCTATTTTTTTTGATACAATAAAAGATAATACAAATAACACGCCAATTATTATACTCACTACTGATTTATCAATAACTATAGATTGTTCCATATTTCTTCCTATAAGTTGTATAATAACAATAGTTACTATATTCATAAAAAACAAAACAAATATACCTATAGTAAACTTTTTATCTTTAAATGCAAATTTTCTAGCTAGAACCACTAGTAAAACAGTCATAACTATATAGTCTAATGGAGTTAATATTGCTTCCATAATTGACATGGTAACTATACCATTTTTTATTCCACTTAAAAATATCCACGTTCCAAAACCTAGAATAAGCATTAAGGCTGTTTCTATTAATTCTTTTTTACTAAAAGATAGTTCCTCAGCCACAGATTTTGCATATTCTTCAGGTGAATTCCCAAAAATATCTTCTACCCTTTTCCCTTCTTGCTCTCCAAGCATTAAATGCTCTTCTGCTTCAGCTATAAACTCCTTAATTTCATTTTCACTTTTTCCCGTACTTATTAAATACATATTTAGGTTTAATATGAACTCTTCCCCCTCTTTAGATATTGTATAATTATAGTTTTTGCTCATAATCTACTCCTCCTTACTTCCCTTCCAACAATTTATTTACACTAGTGGATATGTCTTTCCATATTTCCATAAAATCCCCTAACTGTTCCCTACCTTTATCTGTTAAAGAATAATACTTTCTCTTTGGCCCACTTTCTGATGATTTAGTAGTTGTTGTAACTAACCCTTCTTTTTTCATTCTTATTAATAAGGGGTATATACTCCCTTCACTAACCATATCGAACCCATATAAATCTAATTTTTGGGTCATTTCATATCCATATACTTCTTCCTCTGATATAACAGCCAGCAAACATCCTTCTAAAATGCCCTTTAACATTTGCGTTGAATTCATTTCATACCTCCTATATTGTAATGCAAGGTAGTTATGTAACTTGTATTACAACCTACTATAATTATAATATACTCCACTCTATCTTGTTTTGCAATATAGTTGTAATAATTTTATTATTTTTTCTCTTAATACTAAAAAAAGCAGAAGATAATTATTTTATCTTCCACTTTATGCTTTTCTAATTTAATACAGTTTTATTATATTCTATTAAGTAACTTTCCATTAAATCTTCTACTGCTTCTTTTGTAAAAACATCTACTATCTCAACATATTTTTCATTTATTGCTAAATTAATATAAGATGAACATAGTTCTGATACTGCATATCCTAAAGCTTGTGTAAACCTCCTTGCAATAGAATTATTTATGCCTATGGATATAATGGTAACTCCTCCAGGTATTAATCTTAATATTTTTCCAAGAAGCATTTTGTAGATAAATTTTTCTTGGTCTAATAAAATATTTTCATTTAAAATCTGCTTGGCATCTAAATTGTATTTATTAACTTCCCAAGTGTTTAATATTTTTAAGCACATTTCACTCTCCAAATCCATAAGCATTGAGGAATCTGACATAGATATTGGAGTAAATGCCTCTTCTGCTGCTAATTCTCCGTAGGGTATCAATATATTTTCATTTATATATTCTTTTTTTGAAGTAAAATCTAGTTCTTTATTTAAATACTTTATTTTAATTTCCACTATTATTTTCCTCCATCTATAGAAAATTAACTTAACTTGAGACAGCTACAATTTATATAGCCAAAGAAGTAATTTTGTTGCTGATTCAGCTAACCATAATGCTCAAATAAGTTCTTTAGACATATTATTCTATAAATGATTATAAATACCTTTATTTATATAAGTTATTTTATATCACTTATTTTTTTCCTCACAAATCTCTTCTTTTGTTAAAATCTTTTTCCTAGATATCATCATATTGCACTCCTGGCAATAATAGCTTATACTTCCTCACCCATCTAAAACTTCTAGTTTGCTTTTACAATGTGGGCAATAATATTCTTTCATTATAAATATATCTCCTTATTCTTAATTTATAGTTTCATAACTTATTTTTTCTCAATATTATTACTGTTAATACAAAAATTATTATACCCTATTATATATTGATCTAATTTGTATTTTCATATATAAAAAAGACTCTGAAAACATCTTTTAATATGTTTCAAAGTCTTTTTTATTCATCAAATATTAATTTAATTCATCGCTACATTCTTTTACTATAATTTGGTATACATCTTGGTAAGGCTTATTGTGTTTTTTGCATAGTTCTATTACACTGTCATATTCTGGATAAATTCTTTTTCCTGTAGATAGATGACAAACTTTTACTGCTACTTCTCCTAATGAAGTTTGAACTTTTTTAATTTTTCTTTTTAAAATACATCTTTCCATTTTTTGTTTCCTAATTCCAATAGTTGTAGTTTCTTCAAAGATAATATCTTCTAATTTAGCTACATCTTCTTCCTTACAAATAACATTTAATTGATAAGCCGGGCGATTTTTTTTCATAAATACTGGCATATAGTGAACATCTCTAGCTCCTGCTTTGTATAAACGCTCCATTACATATCCTAAAGCTTCTCCTGAACAATCATCTATATTACTTTCTAACTTTACAATAAAATCTTTGTATTCACTTTCATCTTCTATAAGCATGGCTCTTAATATGCTTGCTCTCTCGTATGTTCTTTTACCTGCTCCTAAACCTATTTTTTTAATAGAAAATTCCTCTGGAAGCTTATCTTCAGTTTTGATAGCTGCCACAATAGCTGCACCTGTAGGTGTTACTAATTCTGCTTCTATATTTGTAAGACGAAGTTTTAGATTATTATTTGCTACAATTTTAGAAACTGCTGGTACTGGAACTGGTATTACTCCATGTTGACAACGAATAAATCCACATCCTTCGTATAGGACTGGTACAACTACTTCTTCTATTTCTAAATTATCTAAACAAACTGCTACAGCTATTATATCTACTATAGAATCTACTGCTCCAACCTCATGAAAATGTACTTCATCTATACTAACTCCATGAGCTGCTGCTTCTGCTTCTCCTAATATATTAAAAATTTTCACTGCAATTTGTTTTGCATTACTTGTAATATCAGCTTTTTCAATAATAGAGATTACATCTGACAATCCACGATGTTCATGATGATTATTATGCTCATGAGAATGTGTTTCCTCATGATTATGAGCGTGATGATGGTCGTGGTCATGATCATGGTGATGTCCATGATGATCATCATGACTGTGGTCATCTTCACCATAAAGGTAGTTCATATCATGGTCATGATTTTCATGTTTATGATCTAAAATCACATTAAAATCACAAACATCTAATCCACTTTTTATTACTCTACTTATTTCTGTTTTAAAACCATCAATTGGTAAACTTTCTAAAGCTTTATTTAAAACTTCTTCACTAGCCCCCAAATCCAATAAGGCTGCAACCGTCATATCTCCACTAATTCCACTGTAGCATTCTAAATATAATTTATTAATCATTGTCTTCCCCCTAGTTTGTTAATCTATATTGTCATTTTATAATTTTTTTAGATTTTTTTCCACTTTTTTATTCATTAAATTCTAGTTCATGGGCAATTTCTTTTAAATATGTTGTTATTGGAAGATGTTGTGGACAAATATTTTCACATTGTTTGCATTCTATACACTCTGATACATCTCTATGCTTATCTTTTAAGTTTTCATAGCACACCAATGAAAAGTTAAGTTGTAATGATCCAAATCTTTTAAGATTATTATAGATTGAAAAACATTCTGGAATTGCAACATTCTTAGGACAATTTTCTGTACAGTAATGACATGATGTACAAGGAATTGCTATACTTGACTTTATTATAGCTCCTGCCTTTTCAATAATTTTTTCTTCTCTTTCATTCAATTGTTGAAATTCTTTCATATAACTTATATTATCTTGAAGTTGTTCTTTATTACTCATTCCACTTAATACAACCATTACATTATCAAGGGATGCTGCATATCTTATTGCCCAGGATGCTGTGGAAAGTTGACTATTCTCTTCTTTAAATAGCTTCTCTGCATCTGGTGAAATATTTGCTAAAGAGCCACCTTTAATTGGTTCCATAACAATTACAGGCTTATTGTGTTTCTTAGCCACTTCATAACATTTTCTTGATTGAACAATATCATCTTCCCAATCTATATAGTTAATTTGTAGTTGTACATATTCCATTTCTGGATGATTCGTAAGTATTTTATCAAGAACCTCAGCGCTATCATGAAAAGAAAAACCAATGTGTTTAATTTTTCCTTCTGATTTTTTTTCTTTTATAAATTCAAAAGCACCTATTTCTTCTGATAATAAATATGTTTGGTCTCCTATTCCATGTAACCAGTAATAATCAAAATATTCTACTCCACATTTTATCAACTGCTCATTAAATATTTTAGGAATCTGAGACTTTTCATTTATCATAAACATTGGTAATTTATCTGTAATAGTATAAGCATTCCTTGGATATCTTCTTACTACTGCTTCTCTAAATGCTATTTCACTATTTCCATTATGATAAGGATATGCTGTATCAAAATAAGTAAATCCATTTTTCATATATTCATCTATCATAAAAGTAAATTTGACCATATCAATACTTCCCTGGTCATCCTTATCAATAAGTGGCAAACGCATAAGACCAAATCCTAATTTTTTAGTTTCCATTATACTACCCCCAATTGCTTATTTTTTATTATTCGTATTATAAATAGTATTCATTCAAGTACTATACAATTCAAAATATACATTTAAAAAATAAACATGGTAAAGAACCTAGATATCTAGTAGCTAGGCTCTTTAAATTATTGATTTTTTTCTCTTAATTCTTTTTCACTCATTATTAAACCTTTTTCATATAAATCAATTTTATAATCTAAACGCTCTAAGGTTTTGTTCATTTCTTCTATTTTTTCAGATAAAGCCTTACGTTGGTCTATTAGTAATGCTTTTCTCTCATCAACAGTTGAATCTCCTTGCTGAAACATCGTAACATAGTCTATTAAAACTTCTATGGGAAGTCCTGCCCCCCTCATACATTTTATAAACTCAACCCAGTTGCAATCTTCCTGGGTATAATCTCTTACACCGCTTTTATTTCGATTTACTGTTGGTATTAACCCCACTCTTTCGTAATATCTTAGTGTATCCGCTGATAATCCATATTTTTTACTTACTTCTGTAATTGTCATAAGCGTATTCCTTTCATCTTATTATAATTTACATATTTTGTAAATTTCTTTTCGTAACTTTAATTATTTATTTTATTACTTTATAAACTTTCACTATTTTAATTTTATAATAACTCTTGGAGTGGACTCCAAGTCAAGGGTTTTATATTAAAAAAGAGTGTAAATTACTTTACACTCTCTCAATACTATGCTAAATATTTATTTATTATTTTATCTAAATCTTCTCTATTATTTTTTATAAATTTTTCATATGTTGTTTTTGAATTATCTATCTCCATAGCTAAATCATATAAAAACTTAGGAATATCTTCTCTTATTATATCTCCAACTTTTTTACCTAAAACTGCTCCATCTTTTCCATGTCTTCCATCCATATGAAGTTCAAATGCTTCTTTTGAAACATCATTGACCCTTTTTTTCTTACCAGCAAAACCAAGAGCTCCTATTTGATGTGTTCCACATGAATTATTACAACCAGAAATACGAACTGACGGTAATATATCTTTTTCTAAACCTTTTGATTTAAAATATTCTAATATTTCATTTAGTAAATATTGACTATGAGCAATACCTATTTGGCATGTTGGTACACCTATACATGCTGTACTTTGAGCTAATAGAGTTTCCCCACCTAAGTTTTGAGTAGTCTCTATTAATTCTTTTGCTTCGTTTCCATTTAAGTTTCTTATATATATACCTTCACTCATTGATAGTCTTATTTCAACATCTTCTACATTTTCTATATTTTCGATTATAGATTTTAGAGTATCTAATTTTAAAATTCCTCCAATTGGATGGAAATAAACTGTATATAATCCTTTTTGTTTTTGTTCTATTAATCTAGAATGAACTAAATCTGTTGTTATACCTTTTTTATTGTATTCTTTTTTATTTACAATTAAATCTAAATCTTCTTTTTTCATAACATCAGCTAAATGTTTTTTATAACACTCTATTAATACTTCTTCACCCATTCTTGCTTGTATATATCTAGTACGAGCTTTATTTTTATTTGAGTAATCCCCTTGTGCAATAAATAAATTAGTCATAGCTTCTACATGATATAAAACTTCCTTAGGTTCTATTAACTCTCCAAATTCAACTGATTTAAGAGGATTTTTTCCAAGTCCTCCTGTTAAGTAAACTTTAAAAAATTCTTTGTCATCTTTTTTTGTAGCTATAAACCCTAAATCAGCTATTTGAGCATTACCTCTATCACTTTCACTACTTGAAAAAGATACTTTTAACTTTCTAGGTAACTTGTAAGTAGTTATTTTTTTCATAAAATGCTCATTTACTGCTTTAGCATATTCAGTCACATCAAAAGCTTCTTCTTTATCCACACCACTTAGAGGTGAAATAGATACATTTCTTGGAAAGTTTCCTCCTCCACCTCTTGTGTATATGTTGTGTTGAAGTGCTTCTTCCATTATGTCGCAAACTTCGTCTATACTTAGCCCATGTAATTGCACAGCTTGACGTGTAGTAGTATGTACACTATCTAAATTTCTCTCATTGGCAAATTTATAAATTAATTTTAGTTGCTCAACATTTAAAATTCCAGATGGTATTCTAAGCCTTATCATAAACTCTTCTCCACCACGATGTGCATATACACCCATTCCACCTGAAGTACCCTTAAATTCTAAGGCAGATATTTCTTTTCTTTCAAATCTGTGACCTATTGATCTAAAATCAGCTATTTCAGCTAATAACTTTTCTTTTAAATTATTCATCGTACGCTCTCCCTCTCATAGTCCAATTCATTTCAATTAGTAAATTATACCATAGTATTCGATATATTTAGACATTAAAAAAGTCATTTATACATTGGAAATTCTAATGATTGTTATAAGTTTTACCTATAATTAATTTTATGCAAAACTCAAAAAGTAAGGATGATAATTAAAAATTATCATCCTTACTTTTTATATTAGTTCATCATATAAGTTTTTAACTGTTGGATATATTTTCTTAAACTCATTATATCTTTTTTCATATTTTTCTACTAATTCTTTTTCTGGCTCTATAGTCTCTGTTACTTTTACTAATTTATTAACTGCATCTTCAATACTTTCAAATTCATTACAAGCTACAGCTGCAAGTATGGCACCACCTAAAGCTGGACCTTCTTCACTTTCTATCATATCAACTTTTAAATTAAGTACGTTTGAAATAATTTTCTTCCAAAGATGACTTTTCGCTCCACCACCACAAATTTTTGTTCTTTCTATATTTATACCTAATGATTTTGCAACTTCTAATGAATCTCTAAGAGCAAAGGCTACACCTTCAAGAACTGCTTGAGTCATATCACTTCTAGAAGTATCCATGCTCATTCCTATAAATGTTCCTCTTGCATTTGGGTTATTGTGTGGAGATCTTTCACCCATTAAGTATGGTAAGAAGTAAACATTATTTTCTCCAAGTTTATTGATATTTTCTTGTTCTTTAGCATAATCCTTTGTATTTAAAATTTCTTCACTCCACCATTTGTTACAAGATGCTGCACTTAACATACATCCCATTAAATGGTAATTTCCATCAGCATGATCAAAAGAATGTAGAGCATTATTTGAATCTACCCCAAAATTTTTAGAAGAAATAAATATAGTTCCTGATGTTCCAAGAGATATATTACATCTGCCATCTCCAACTGTACCTGTACCTATGGCTGCTGCTGCATTGTCTCCAGCTCCTGCCACAATTTTTACTGTACTTGGTATTTCTAACTCTTTAGCTATTTCATCAGTTACATTACCCACAATTTCATAACTTTCGTAGACTTTTGCTAACTGCTCTTCTTTTATTCCACAAATGTCTATCATTTCTTTTGACCAACATCTATTTTTTACATCAAATATTAACATTCCTGAAGCATCTGACACATCTGTGCAGTGAACACCACATAATTTATAAGCTATGTAATCCTTAGGTAACATTATCTTTTTAATTTTTTCAAAATTTTTCGGCTCTTTGTTTTTAACCCATAATATTTTAGGTGCAGTAAATCCTGTGAAAGATATGTTTGCTGTATATTTTGATAAAGTTTCTTTTCCTATTACTTCATTTAAATAATCACATTCTTCTTTTGTTCTTCCATCGTTCCAAAGAAGAGCTGGTCTTATTACATCATCATTTTCATCTAAAATAACAAGTCCATGCATTTGCCCACCAAAGCTGATTGAGCCTACTTGGCCTTTGTCTATATCTTTTATTAATTCTTTTAAACCAATCATAGTTTGTGCATACCAATCTTCTGGATTTTGCTCAGACCATCCTGGATTAGGGAAATATAGTGGATATTCTTTTGATACAATGTTGCATATTCTCCCACTACCATCCATTAAAAGTAATTTTACTGCTGAAGTTCCCAAATCTATACCTATATAATACATAAGCATTCCCCCTGCATATTATTTTCTAAAGTTTTACCTTCTAAATTTATATTACTTAATTTTAGCTAATTTTAAAACTTGTAATATTTCATATATGAAAAAGGTTGTAGTAAAGAAAGCAGAAGCCATATTTATTACAACCTTTAAAATACTTTACTATTTAGTTTCCATTATGTATTGATTTAATATACTTTCTAATAATTCTTGTCTTCCTGAAACATTTGGAGTTACTCCATTTTCTAGAGCATAGACTTCTAATTCTTTAAATCCAACCTTTCCATCTATTATATCTTTTCCTAAACCTTCTTTATAAGAAGCATATCTTCTTTCTTTAAAATCTTCAAATACTCTATCTTCTATTAGTCTAGCTGCAACTTTTAGCCCTCTAGCAAAAGCATCCATACCTGCTATATAAGAATAGAATAAATCAGATTCCTCAAAAGAAGCTCTACGAACTTTTGAATCAAAGTTTAATCCACCTTTATCAAATCCGCCAGCTAATAATATTTCATACATAGCTAAAGTAGTATCATATACGTTTGTAGGGAATTGGTCTGTATCCCATCCTAACATTAGGTCTCCTTGGTTAGCGTCGACACTTCCTAATACTCCATTTATTCTACATTGGTTTAATTCATGTTGGAAAGTGTGACCTGCAAGCGTAGCATGATTAGCTTCTATATTTAATTTAAAATCATCTTGTAAATTATATTTTCTTAAAAATGCTAATACTGTTGCAGTATCGAAATCATATTGATGTTTAGTTGGCTCTTTTGGCTTTGGCTCTATTAATAATTGTCCTTCAAATCCTATTTCTTTTTTATAATCTACTGCCATTTGTAAAAGTCTTGCTAAGTTATCAAGCTCTAATCCTGTGTCAGTGTTTAGAAGTGTTTCATATCCTTCTCTTCCACCCCAAAATACATAGTTAACTCCACCTAATTCCTTAGTTACATCCATAGCTTTTTTTATTTGAGCTGCTGCATAAGCAAATACTGTTGCATTACAAGAAGTTCCAGCACCATGAACAAATTTATCATCACCAAATGCGTTTGTAGTTCCCCATAAACACTTGATTCCAGTTCTTTTCATTTCTTCTTTTATTACTCCAACTACTTCATCAAGGTTGGCATTAGTTTCTGCTAAAGTTTTTCCTCTTGGAGCTACGTCCACGTCGTGGAAGCAGAAAAATGGTATTTGCATTTTTTCCATAAATTCAAATGATGCATGTACTCTTTCTTTTGCTATTTCCATAGCATCTTCTCTTTGATCCCAAGGTCTGTGCATAGTTGCTCCACCGAATGGGTCATTTCCCATATATGTTAATGTGTGCCAATAACTCATAGCAAATCTACAATGTTCTTTCATTGTTTTACCCATTACTACTTCATCTGGATTATAGTATTTGAAAGCTAAAGGATTTTTACTTGTTGCCCCTTCATAATTTACTTTTTCAATTCCTTTGAAATATGTTTTTGTTTCCACCATTGTACTCATAATTAACATTCCTCCATTTGTTTATTGATTGAACTAATTAAATTATATTTTTAAAATATAATACTTATTTATAAGATATTTAAACCTTTATTCTACTTTATTTACTATTTCCTAATTTATCCTATATATCTTCTTTATGTGCTAAAATAATATTAAACATTATATTTAGTAAAAGGAGATTAACATGCCTGCTGCAAGTCAAGAATTAATTAGAAATATTAATAACAATCTTATACTTGAGTCTATTTTAAATTATGGTCCCATATCTCGCGCAGATCTTTCTAAGAAGCTGAATCTGACTAAGGCCACTATTTCTGCAATTGTACAAGATTTAATTGATCATTCTTTAGTAGTTGAAATTGGAAGTAAAGATACCCACGTAGGTCGTAAGCCTATACTTTTATGCTTCAACCAAAAATGTGCTTATGCCATTTCTATAGATTTAAACGCAGAATATATTGCTGTATACCTTTCAGATTTAAAAGGTGAGAAAATATACTCTTCTCGCTATAAAAACAATTTAGATTCTGCAACACTTTTAGAAAAACTTAAAGCCATAATAAAGCATATTATAACTTTGGTTCCTGACTCAGAATATGGTGTTGTAGGAATCACCATTGGTATTCATGGTATTACATTTAATAATGAAGTTATTTTTACACCTTATTACAATTTAACTGAACTTGATATAGCTTCTGATCTAAACAAAACTTTTAATATTCCTGTATATATAGAAAACGAGGCTAACCTATCTGTTATAGGTGAAAAAACTTTCTTCAATGATTATTCCAACATAGTAAATATAAGTATACATACGGGTGTTGGCCTTGGTCTAATTATAAATAATAAGCTTTATACAGGTTATAATGGCTTTGCTGGTGAATTTGGTCACTCTATTGTAGTTCCAAACGGAAAACCATGTCCCTGTGGTAATAATGGTTGTTTAGAACAATATGTATCTGAAACATCACTTCTTCGACAATACTCTCAATTAAAGGGTTTGGAGATAAAAGATATTGATGTTCTAATTTCAGATTATTTATATGGAGATATAGAAGCTAACCAAGTTATAAAATCTTTCATTGATTATATGTCTATAGCCGTAAATAATATTTTAACTACTTTCAACCCTCATATTATTATCATAAACAGTGCCATAACTACTTATCTTCCTAACATAATAGAAAAGATAAAAAACAGTATGAACAGCCGAATGTCTAAATATATAAATATAGTTCCAACAACACTTCAAAATAATTCAATTTTATTAGGCGGTGTTTACATTGTTAGTAAAAACTTCCTTAAAATTGATAACTTAGTTCTAGGCAGCAAATATGATTAATCATATTTGCTTACTTAGATTCTTTTCTTTTCTTAGATATAACATCAAATGCTACTGCTGCAAGTAAAACTAAACCTTTTACTGCTTTTTGCATGTTGGCATCTATACCCATGATTGACATACCATTATTTAATACGCCCATAAATATGGCACCTATTACTGCTCCTCCAACTGTCCCTGTTCCACCATAAGCTGATGCTCCACCTATAAAACAAGCTCCTATTGCATCTAATTCATAGTTCATACCTGCCGTAGGTGCAGAAGAGTTGAAACGAGCAACACACATTAAAGCAGCTACTGCACTTAAAAATGCCATATTTACATAAGATTTAAATAATACCTTATTTGTATCTATACCACTTAATTTTGCAGCTTTTTCATTTCCACCAACTGCATATAAGTATCTACCATTAACAGTTCTTGATGTGTAGTATGAGTAAATAAGTACTACTGCTGCTAATAATACTAATATAGTTGGTATACCTTTATGATTTGCTAACTTGTATCCTGCAAATAATATTAATGCACAAATTACTACTAATTTAGTTAGAAGTTGTGCCATACCTCCTGTATAGTATCCTTTTTTAATTCTATTTTTTCTACTTACAAGTTCAGTACATACTAAAATAGCACAAACTACTACAGCTACTATCATACACATAATATTAATTTGACCACCAAAAGGATCTGGTATATAACTATTAAATAGGTTTAAGTAATTTTCTGGGAATGGTGAAATAGTTAATCCACCTAATATCATTAAGGCTACACCTCTCCAAAGCAACATTCCTGATAATGTTACTATGAATGCTGGTATTCTAACATATGCAATCCAAAACCCTTGCCATATACCTATCAATATTCCCACGGCTAAACATATAGCAATAGCTAAATATACATTCATACCTTTAGTTACTATTAATGTTCCTGCCAATGCTCCAACTAAGGCTACTATAGAACCAACAGATAAGTCTATGTTACCACCTGTTAATATACACATTAACATCCCAACAGCAAGTATAACAACATAACCATTTTGAGATATTAAGTTTGTCACGTTTCTTGGTGCTAGAAGTGTTCCCCCAGTTTTAACTTGGAAAAACAACGCAACTATAACCAAAGCTATCAGCATGGTATTTTTTTTCATAAAAACTTTCAATTTGTCCATACTATTAAATTCTTTTGCTTTTTCCATAACTCTACGCTCCTTGACTTGATTTCAAAATACATGACATTATAAGTTCTTGATCTGCTTCTTCTTTGTTAAGCTCTCCTACAATTTTACCTTCATTCATAACGTAAATACGGTCACTCATTCCTAGTACCTCTGGTAATTCAGACGAAATCATAATTACTGATTTTCCTGCTGCAACCAAATCATTGATTATACAGTAAATCTCGTATTTTGCTCCAACGTCTATACCACGAGTTGGCTCATCAAGTATTAGAACATCTGGCTCTGCAAACATCCACTTACTTAATAGTACTTTTTGTTGGTTTCCTCCACTAAGATTACCTACGTTTTGTTCTATAGAAGGACACTTTGTTTTTAACTTTTCTTTATATTCTTCAGCTACTTTAACTTCTTCATCTTTATTTATAACGTTATTTTTACTTATCTTATCCATTCTTGCCATAGTTGTATTAACCCTAATTGGATTTGATAAAATTAGTCCATTTCCTTTTCTATCTTCTGATACATATGCTAACTTGTTGTAAATAGCATCTTTTACAGTATTTAATTTAACTTCTTTTCCATTAATAAAAATTTGTCCACTAATATTTGTACCATAACTTTTTCCAAAAACACTCATGGCAAGTTCTGTTCTACCAGCTCCCATAAGCCCTGATATTCCTACAACTTCACCTTTACGAACATTTATAGATACATTATCGACAACTTTACGCCCCGAGAATTGTTCATGATATACGTTCCAGTTTTTCACCTCAAAGCAAACATCTCCAATTTCAATATTTTCTCTTGCTGGGAATCTATTAGTTAAATCTCTACCAACCATTCCTTTAATTATTCTTTCTTCACTAAAATCATCTACTTTTTTATCTAAAGTCTCTATAGTAGATCCATCACGAATAATTGTTATTTTGTCGGCAACATAAGATATTTCATTCAATTTATGTGAGATTATTATGGAAGTCATTCCTTTTTTCTTGAATTCCAATAATAAATCTAGTAGTTTTTGCGATTCTTGTTCGTTTAATGATGCTGTTGGCTCATCTAATATAAGAAGTTTAACACGCTTTGATAAAGCCTTTGCTATTTCAACTAACTGTTGCTTTCCTACACCTATATCTTTTATTAAAGTTTGTGAAGACTCTTGAAGTCCTACAACTTCTAGTAATCCTTCTGCATCGGAATAAGTTTTATTCCAATCTATTGCCATTTTTTTACCTTGTTCATTCCCTAAAAATATGTTTTCTCCTATACTCATATAAGGTACTAATGCTAGCTCTTGATGTATGATTACTATACCTTTTTTCTCACTATCTTTTATTTCTTTAAAATTACAAACTTCACCTTTGTAAACTATATCTCCATCATAACTACCATAAGGATACACACCACTTAGTACATTCATTAGAGTAGATTTACCAGCTCCATTTTCTCCAACTAAAGCATGAATTTCTCCTTCCTCAACTTGAAGGTTTACATTATCTAAAGCTTTAACTCCAGGAAATTCCTTGGTAATATTCCTCATTTCTAATATTATTTCAGCCAATTACCTCTCCCCTTTAACTTACAAGGGTAAATATAAGAAATTATATTTACCCTATTTGATTTTATAAACTAATTTATAAAGTTACTATTTTAATTTATCTTCAGTGTAGTATCCTGAATCTATTAATAATTCTTTGTAGTTTTCTTTATCTGCGAATACTGGCTCACATAAGTAAGTTGGTATTACACCTTTTCCATTGTCATAAGATTTTTCATCATTTACATCTACTTTTTCACCTGACATTATTTGTCCAACCATTTTAACAACTTGAGTTGCTAATTTACGAGTATCTTTGAATACTGACATTGATTGAGTTCCATTTAATATATTTTTAACAGAAGTTATGTCACAGTCTTGTCCTGTTAATACAGGGAAATTATCTTTTGTATATCCAGCAGCTTTTAAGGCATTTGTTATACCATTTGCAACAGAGTCATTAGAAGATAATACAACATCTACTTTTTTATCTCCTGTGTAGTTAGCTGTTAATATGTTATCCATTCTCTTTTGAGCTTCTTCAGTTGACCAGTTTGGAGTAGCAACTTCTTCAAATTTTGTTTGTTTAGATTGAACAACTAATTTTCCGTCATCTATGTATTTTTGTAATACATCCATAGCTCCACCAAAGAAGAAGTGGCAGTTGTTATCATCAGAAGAACCAGTAAATAACTCTAAGTTAAAAGGTCCTTTTTCTTTATCTAATTTTAAAGTATCAACTATATATTGACCTTGTATTTGGCCAACTTTGTGGTTATCAAATGTAGCATAATAAGATACTGCATCTGAATCCATTATTAAACGGTCATATGCTATAACAGGTATTTCTTCATTTTTAGCTTCTTGTAAAACTGTACTTAAAGAACCACCGTCTATAGATGCTATAACTAAAAGTTTACATCCACCAGTTATCATATTTTCAATTTGAGAAACTTGAGTAGCTATGTCATTATTTGCATATTGTAAGTCTACCTCGTATCCAGCTTCTTCTAATTCTTTCTTCATGTTTTCACCGTCTTGGTTCCAACGTTGTAAATCTTTTGTAGGCATAGCAACACCTATTTTTCCACCTTCTTTTTTGTCTCCTGATTCTGAACTAGAACATGCAGTTAGTGATAATACTAGCATCACACTCATTGATAATGCTAATATTTTCCCAAAAATTTTTTTCATCAGTGCTTTCCCCCTAAATTTTTAATATTTTATAATAATAGGCTATTTTATCTCACTAATAACTAATTTAAAATATCTTTTCCTTATTAAAACAACCTATTTTATACTTATTTATTTGTTAATAAATTTGTAAATAGTGGTACTATTATACTTATCTCCTGCTTTTAAAATAGGAGATTTAAAATTTTTATTGTTGATTGAATCTGGGAAATATTGAGTTTCTAAACAAATGCCACATCTGTCTTCATATACTGTATTGTCTTTTCCTGTAGGTCCTCCAGAAATAAAATTTCCTGCATAAAACTGCAAACCTTCACTATCTGAATATACTTCCATAGCAATATTTGAGTTTTCATCATAAAGTTTTGCTATTTTTTCTATTCCTTCTTCTTTCTTATCTATTACAAAGTTATGGTCATAACCACCACAAAATATTAGCTGGTCATAATTTTCATTAATTTGAGAATTTATTTTTTTAGGAATGGTGAAATCCATTGGTGTTCCTTTTACCGATTTAATTTCACCTGTTGGTATGGCTTTACTATCTTTTACTGGTGTAAAGTATTTCGAATTTATCCATAGTTGCTGATTAGTTGCGTCTTTACTCTTATGTCCTGACAAATTAAAATAACTGTGATTAGTTAAATTTACAACAGTATCTTTGTCACTTATTACTTCATAAGATAATTTCAATTCATTATCTTCTGTTAAAGTGTATCTGACTTTTACTGTTAAATTTCCTGGAAATCCTTGAGTTTTATCCAGGTTAAAATAAGTAAACTCAACATAATTTTCTTCTTCATTCACACGGTAGTTCCATACAACCTTATGAAATCCTTTTCCGCCACTATGTAAATTATTATTGTTATCATTTTCTTCTAAATTGTACTCTATATCATTTAAAATAAAGCATGCATTATTTATACGATTGCAGTTAGGCCCAATAGTTGAACCAAAGAATTTCGGATTTGAAATATAATTTTTTAAATCATCGTATCCAAGAACCACATCTATTTTTTCATTGTTCTTTGGAATAGTAAGGCTTATTAATGTAGCTCCATAATTAGTAACTACAACTTCCATACTGTTACTATTTTTCAATTTAAATGTGAAAACACTATCTCCGACATTAGCTGAGCCAAAGTGCATTTTTTCTATATTCATATCATTCTCCTTTAAAATAGTTATTTTCTACATCTTATTATAAAATATTTCATATTCTTATTATTTAGTTTACTGACTAAACTAAGTCTTTATATTTACATTGTAAAAACATTCTGATATTTTGTCAAATATTTCCTTAAAATATTGTAATAATTTTTTTGATGAATTTTGTAAAAACAAGTGATTATCTTATTTGCATAGTAATAATTTTTTTGAAATTTCATCATAATGAAAAAGAGATACTTTAATCATAATTTCTATGAAAGCATCTCTTTTAATTTCTTATTTAATTTTTCTCTGCACCTTTTATAGCACTAAAAATATTATTATAGAATTTTACTTCTTTAGAACTATCTATATGCAATCCATCAGAAGTGCTTGTAAGGTATCCTTTACTATCAACAAAATCTTTTGTAGCGTTTATTAGCTTAACATTTGATTTTGTTGAGCAAAAATCTTTTAGTTGTTTATTATACTCATTAATAGCTTTGTTGTGACTTGTTGGACTATTTTCTGTAAAGTTTTTCCCCACAGGAAATACTTTTTGTACATATATAGTTTTGTCTGGATATTTTGCAACAAGTTGATTTATAAGAGCCTTTGTGTCTATAATATTTGTAGAAACAGTCACTCCATTTACTCCTATTAACAAAGATACGCTGTCAATACTATTTTTGTCAGGCATTTCATCTACTTTGTCTAACCAATAAGATGGTCTACTTCCCCCTTGAGCATGAACATAAACCATTTCATTTTTACTCTTTATAGTCTTTTCCATTCTTGCAGTAAAAGAATCTCCAACAAATAAAAAGTCATTTAGATTCTTTCTATTGGATGAGTTAGAATTACTTAACTTTACATAGTTGCTACTAACATAAGCATCTGAATCTTTATATCTAATTTTGTACCATCCATTTGATTGTTTTTTTATTATTTGAACTCTAGATCCTTTGTTTAAAGTTCCCAATTTAGTCGATGATGTGGAAGCACTTTTTCTCACATTTACAGATGTTGCACTAATAGTTCCTCTACTGGTAACTTTAATACTTGGAGTAAGTTTTATGTAACTTCCTTTTACATAAGCATAAGAGTTTTTATATTTTATTTTGTACCAATTTGTTGAAGTGGCTCTTACAATATCCACCTTTGTACCTTTTGGTAAATAACCTAGGACTTTTGAACTTGTTGAGCAACTTTCTCTTACTGTTAATTTTGTAGCATTATAAACTGTTCCTGTATTTAATACATTATCTACAGTTTTTGTTTTACTAAGTTTTATAAAACTTTTACCCACATAAGCATACGATTTTTTATATTTTATTTTGTACCAGCCATTATTAGTTTTCTCTACTATTTCCACCTTGTCACCAGTATAAAGACTTCCCAAATATTTTCCACTGGCTGAATTTTTACTCCTTACACTAACTCCATCTATGGTTGCTTCTCCCCTATCAATTACTTTTACAGTCGCTTTTTGTACTGATGTTTTTGTGTTGCTTATTTCCTTTGCATCAATTATTGTTCCACACAAAAAACTACTTATTATAGTCCCTGTTAAAAAAGTAACCATGTACTTTTTACATTTTTTATTTATCATTTTCATCCTCCATATCACTGCCTACATAGAGTGTAGCGCTCACGCAGTGGCTTAAGTGATGCAATTTTTTTATTTATTTTATTTTAGACATATTTTCCTTTACTACATTACAAGAATGTTTGAACTCTTTTAACTCTTCTTCTGTTAAATTAAGTTCGTATTTATCTTCCACTCCATTTTTTCCTATAACTACTGGAATACTTATGTACAATCCTTCTTCACCGTATTCACCTTCTAGTAATGTTGATGCTGTTGTTACAAACTTTTCATCATGGTAAATGCCTTTTATAAATCTAGCTGCTGTGGATGCTATACCAAACTCTGTGCATTTTTTCCCTTCATAAGTAAACCATCCACCTTTTATTGTTCTATATGTTATATCTTTTTTATCTAAATTTCCGAAAGTTTCTGGTCTTTCTTTTTCCAATTCACCTAGAGGTTTTCCACCTAAATTTACGACAGACCAAGGAATCATTTGAGAGTCACCATGTTCCCCCAAAGAATATCCTATAATAGACTTATGATCTATCCCTGTGCACTGAGCCATCACATTTTTAAATCTAGAGCTATCAAGACCTGTTCCTGTACCAAAAACTTGATTGTGAGGAAGGCCTGTAACCTTTTGTATATGATAAGCTATTATATCGCAAGGATTTGTAATGTTTATTATTATACCATTAAATCCAGCATTCATCACTTTATTAATATATGAGTTAACTATATCCACACTTTGTTGAAGTTCATCCAATCTATCTCTAGACTCTGAAATTTTTCCCACACTATTTACTATTATGTCACAGTCTGCTAAATCTTCATATTCTCCTGCAATTACATTTATTCTATGTGGTAGATATGTTGTAGCATCTAGTAAATCATGTTTTTCACTAATAGCTTTTTGTTTATTAATATCTACTAAAACAAGTTCATCTACTAGTCCTTGAGTTACTAGAGAGAAAGCTACATGAGCTCCAACATGACCAACACCAATTATACCAACTTTTCTTAATTTTATTTCCATTTATATTGTCCCCCTTTATAGAATGTAAATTTTTACAATATATAAAATATTTAAGTTAATAGTAGCACAATTGTATACAGTATGGTTTTTGTTTTTATTTTTGGTCATTAAATATTTTATTAAGTTTATCTTCCATAAAAAAACAAGTATATTTTATTGTAAAGGTTTAAATGCCCATAAATTTTTAGCTTCTTTTAAAAATATATTTATATCCCAAGTTTTTTTACTTTTCAATTTACTATCTGGATCATTTACTATTATTTTATTATTGTTGTCCACTCCTGTTAATACTATATAGTGTCCTGCTGTTGTAAATGCTCCAGGTCCCATACTAACTATTATTGGTTGTCCTTTTCTTAAAGTTTGTAATATTGATTCTTCAGTTAAAGATATTTCTCTACCTGCTATTCCAAAGTTTCGAGCACCCAGTGTCATCAAATCCCAATTCGTCCCTACCCCTTCTACTAAATATCCATTGTCATTGCTATAATCAGCCACTACTTTAGGGTTGATGTTTGTATTTCCAGTAAGTCCTACAGCTACCATTGCTATAGATGTTGGTCCACATCCATTAATAGCAATAAAATCTGAACCATATTTTTCATAGCCCCATCTTTTGTCCCATTGAATAAATAATGGTATTTCACCTTTTTTATAATCTTTTTCAACAGAATCATTTATTTTACTGTAGCCCCTGTAGTCAGTATACCCTGCAACAAAATTTAAAGCTTCTTCTTTTTTCGATGCTAGTTCTAAAAGCTCTCTCGGATATGATTGTACATTGTCTAAGATTTTATAAGCTGTTGGGTTATCTTTATTATTTTTTAATATTAGTTTTAAAACATCATCATCAGATTGTTTTACTTTTTCAGATATTGCTTCCATATTTTTATTTATAGAAACCTGATCATAATCGTCGCTATACGCTTTTATTGTTCTTCCAGCTATTTTTGATAATGCTATTAAAAACACTATGGATAATAGAATTAAAAATACTGGTTTTTTCTTATGTATTTTGGCCCTCATAATAATCTTACCTTTTCTTTTTTACAATATTCTACAATTTGTTTCTTTCAAAAAAATATAATACTTGTTTCAAAGTTGTAAACTTTTTTAAATTTTTCATATATATTAGTTAACATCTACTTTACTATGTAATTGTTACATACAGTAAAAAATCCTGTAGGTAGATTTTAATAAATCTATCTACAGGATCCTTCAAATATATTTTTATGATAAAGTTCTGAACTCGTATCCATTATCTTTAAAGTATTTTATTAAATCTGGTAAAGCTTTAGCTGTTTCTTCTTTTCCATAAGTATCATGCATTAATAGAACTACCATTTCTTTTCCCTTTGAAGTTTTAATAGCATAGTCAAGTAACTCTTGAGCATTTTTTCTTTTTCCTTCAGCATCTGCATTTAAAGATGTCCAGTCAATGGATACCATGTTATTTTCGTCTAAATACTTATCTAAAGGTTCCATACCCTTCCAAGACATATATCCACCTGGGCATCTTATTACTCTTGTTGAGAAGTACTTACCTAATATATCTTGTAATAACTTATCATTTTTATCAAAGTCTTCTTTAAATGCTTTCATATCTAAAGTTCTACCTGGGTATAACTTTTTAACATCATGAGTATATGAATGGTTTCCTATAGCATGACCTTCATCAAATTCTCTCTTCACAAGATCTTTTGCCACTTGTCCACCATTTTCTATGTTTTGTCCAGTTAAGAAAAATGTTGCTTTTACATCTTCTTTCTTTAAAGTATCTAATACTTTTGGTGTATTAGTTTTAGATGTACCATCATCAAAAGTTAAAAATACTATTTTTTTACCATCGTTAGTATAATCATACTTACTTAATTTTTCTGCTACTTTCTTTGCATCATAAGAATATTTTTTACCTTCATTGCTAACCCCAACTACATACTTTTTCTTTTCTTCTTCTTCTTTTCTTTTTTCTTCTGCTATTCTTGCTTGTTCTGCTTTGATTTGTCTTTGATTATCCACATATGCCAATGTTCTATTTAACACCCCAAATACAGCTAATCCTGCTACTAAGACTACCAACGCCTTTTTCTTATTTAGTCTTCTATTCCTCATAACTCTCAACTCCTACCTCTATTAATCTAAGCCATATTTTATCGCTTTTCATGTTTTTACGTAACAATTTGTCGACATATTAAGTATAAACCCCTTGGGTGTTACTATTCAATAGGTTTTTTGTTACAAATCTGATATAAAAAATTTTATTTTTTTCTAAAACTTTTTAAAATGCCAAGTGTAGGAGTTATCCACAATTTATTAAGTTTTCTTAATAAATGTGTTCACAAAAAAAAGGGTATTTCTACCCTTTTAAATGTTTGACTTTTTTAAATTTTCATACTTTATTTACTTCATAAGTTTCTTAGTAATCTCTTTAGGTATAGTAAATTCTACTAAACCAGAGGCTCCAGGAGCAACTTCGTATTTATCAAAACATATAACTATTTCATTTTTATCATTTATATAAAAGCCTTGATCTTTCTTTATTTTTGTAAAATATTCTATTTCTCCATCAATCCAATATACATCTTCTGGATTCTTTTGATGTCTTTCTCTCATCTGACTTATAATATTCTTACTTATAACATTGACATAGTCGCTTCCTTTGAACATACCTTCCAATGTTAAGACTGTCTGATTTTTCTTATCTATATTGTAAAATTTTCTAGTTGTGTTAGATGACCCTTGTGCATAGTAATTATAAATTACTAATGATAAAACATCATCATTTTCATTTATTACTTCATACCAAGACTTGCCATATTTTCTGCCTTCTACACCTAACTTCTCTAAGTCTTTTACTTCTTTTAAATACTCATCATATAGTTTTTTGCCATCAGATTCAAATTCTTTGTTTAACTTATATTCTAATTCCTTATCTTTTAATCCTTCTATTTTGGGTACATCAATGGATACATCGTATCCATTTTTATTCACTTTATAATTCTTAAAGTTTATAATTTTTATTATATTTCCTATTACAGGTATACCTTCAAGAGTACTTGCAAAAGCTGGACTTAAATTAACAGTAACTATTATTATACATATTGATGCAACAACGGTAGACCACAGAGCCATTCTACTTTTCTTGTTTCTATTTCTACTTCTATTTAAAGCATCATTTACTACATCATTCAACCTATCTGGTATTTCTATATTGTTATAGTTTTGCTTCAAATCTTCTATCTTTTTATCTTTTTTCAAAACCTTCACTCCTCTTCCTCAATGAGATCTATTTTCAATTTTGATAATCCGTTATAAAGTCTAGTTTTTACAGTGTTTTCATTTTCATTTAGTATCTGAGCTATATCTCCTATTTTCATATCTTCAAAATATCTTAGCACAATCACAATCCTATACTTTTCAGGTAATCTCTCCAAAGCTTCTTGTAAGTCTATATCTTCGTATGTATCATACCCTATTGCATTTTCGTCTTGTAGATCATCACTTATTGCTACATATTTTTTATTTTTTCTAATATAATCTATTGCACAATTTGATACTATTTGATAAATCCAAGGTTTAATGCTATCTATGTTTTTGAGAGTGTTTATATTAACCAATGATTTACAGACAGCATCATGCACTATATCCAGTGCATCATCTTCATTTTTTACATAGCTGTGAGCAAACCTATATAAAGATTCTTTATTATCAACTATATATTTCCTTACTTGTTTTTCTTTTTTTCTTTCTACTAAGCTTAGTAATTTCATTTCATTTGTTCACCTCTCATATATTAGACGTTTTATATAATTTAAAAAGTTTTATAATATATATACTTTATTATATTTTTTTTTCTATTACTATATCTATATTTTCTTAATTATATAAAAAATCCCTAAATATAGCCTTTAACAGCTATGGCCACTCTTATTTATTTTTGTCATGTTCATAATAAAAATCTCCATAACAATTAGGACATGTCAAAATTAACACGCCTTTTCTTAGTAGCACTCTATAAACAATAAAAATATGTAAGATGACAATTTTGCCAACTTACATACTTGATTTTACATGTTCTAGATCTCTATCTATATTTTAAATTTATAATAAATTAAATTTTATCCTAATGTCTTGAATTCATATCCATTATCCTTGAAATGTTTTATTATATCTGGTAAAGCTTTAACAGTTTCTTCTTTTGAATAAGTATCATGCATTAGTAAAATTACAACTTCTTTATTTTTTGATGTTTCAATAGCAATTTTAGCTAATTGATCCGCATTTTTTCTTCCACCCTCTGCATCTTTATTAAGGGCATTCCAGTCTATTGATACCATATTATTTTCTTTTAGATATCCATCTAATTTGTCCATACCCTTCCATGACATATATCCACCAGGACATCTTAAAACTTTAGTTGAAAATTTATCCCCCAGTATAGATTTTAATAGTTTATCATTCTTGGCAAAATCTTCTTTAAATGAATTCAAATCCAAGTTTCTTCCTGGATATAATTTATTCATATCGTGACTGTAGGAATGATTTCCTATTGAATGACCACTGTCAAATGTTCTTTTTAATATTGCTTTAGCATTTTGCCCTCCATTTTCTAGAGTGGATCCAAGTACAAAAAACGTTCCTTTTACGTTATTTTTGTCTAGTATATCAAGTATCTTTGGCGTATTAGTTACTGATGGTCCATCATCGAAAGTTAAAAACACCATTTTTTCACCATTATTAGAATAATTATATGTTTTAATTCTTTCTTCTATTTTTTTTGCATCATAAACATACTTTTGGCCAGATTTACTAGTATTTGGATATTTGGACTCTATTTCTACTTTTTCTTCATTATTGCGTACTACGTTATTCTCTTTTTTACTATTATATCCCATTACTTTTGAGAAAGATAACCCTGCACCAATCAATAATACTCCACTTATTCCTAAAATCATAGCTAACTTCTTGTAACTTATTCTTCTTCTCACACTAAACCTCCACTATTATTAATTTTCTTATACTTTAATATTAATAGTTGGAAGTTTCGCTTTTATATTTAAATTGTTTCTTAGTTGTAAAATGTATTATTTTATATCATTTTGTATTTTTTTAATATAAATTGACTTTATCTTCATCAAATATAATTACATTTTTTAATTATTTATTTTCCATCTTAGGATATTTGGACAAATATTTCTTTAATTATGTTAACTTGTTCCTCGTTTTGTAAATATATAGTAAAAAGAGCATTATCTATTAATGCTCTTTAACTATAGATATATTAAATTTCTTTTCATAAACTTAACTTACTCTTATATTAATCTTTGTAAATCATTTACAGGTATATATGTTTTTTATATCCCAAGTTTATTTGTCAGTAACTTTAAAATTTATTAATAAGCTTTTTGAGATCCATATTTATCTATATTGTACAATGGTTTATTGTTTACTATATTTCATGTATTTAGGTATTGCTCCTCTTACTCCACCTGTTGGGTCAATTACGTCTCCATTGAATCTAGGCATTAAATGTATATGAACATGAAATACTGTTTGCCCACCCGCTTCATTTACATTGACTCCCACATTATATCCATTGGGACTGTATTTTTCATCTAGTAATTCTTTGCCTTTATCTACTAAATCAAATATTGCCTCTCTTTCTTCTTTGGTTATATCAAAGAAGTTTGCAACATGACGCTTTGGTATTACTAACATATGACCTGGTGTTGCTGGAAATTTATCAAAAATAGCATAAGCAAGGTCATTTTCCAGTACATAATCTTTTATTTCACAAAATATACAACTCAATTTACTTCCTCCTTACTTTTTCTATTTAATTTTTCCAATAAATATTTTATCAATTTATTCTATTCCACTATTTATTTCTGAATCTGGTACATTACCACCATTATCCCCACCATTATCCCCACCATTACCTTCATCTGGATTAGGATTAGGTGTTGGTGTTTCTTCTCCTCCATTATTTGAGTTATCGTCTCCTGGATTAGAAGGTTCTTTATCGTTGTCTTGTGATGGCGGTACTACGGTATTATTACCATTACTACTATTGTTTCCGCTATTATTGTTTCCAGTATTGTTATTATTATGATTATTGTTGTTATTTATATTATTGCTATTGTTAGTATTTTTATTTGAATAATAGTCATTTTGGTATGTATCTACATTATTAGATTGAGTATCTGTTGCATCAGCCGCTTCAACTTCTGTATTTTCTTCTGGTTCTACAGGTTCTTCTTTAACTGGTTCCTCTTTTACTACTTCTGTAGTTGGTTTACTTTTATTACTTTCTTTTTTGTCCTTGTTAAGTAACTCTATGCCTTTTACACCTATTACTAGAACTAAAAACACAGCTGCACAAGCGCATACTTTCTTAATTAATCTTCTTTTATTTAATTTAGAATCGTACTCTTCTACATTCTCTTCTTCTACATCTGAACCACTTTCATCTAATGTTTTTTCAACATCTACTGGTAGGCTTTCTATGCAAGAACTTACATCTACTATAAACTCATTTAAATTTTCATACATATAATTTGCTTTATTTGTCGTTGCACTATATATAATACTAAATATTTCTTCATCTTTAATTTTCTTCTTTAATTTTCTTGAACTAAAATCAAGATCCCTAGTTATTAACGTGTATAAAATAATACCTATAGAATAAATATCTTCTTCTTTTCCAGCCTCAAAATCATCTTCATCAATCAGTTTTCCTGATTCATCGTATTTTTGCTCTAAATATGATAACACATCAATTTTTACAATACCTTCTGAATTTATAAATATATTTTCTGTATCTAGATTATCATGACTTAATGATTTATGATGAAACTCTTTTAATCCTTCTGCTATTTGCTTAACTATATTTAGGCTTTCTCTATAAGTCAGTTTGCTAAATACTACTTTATTCCATAAGCTTCTGCTTTTGAAATACTCCGTTTCTACATAGTAATAAATATAATTATTTTCTACAAAACTAGATATATCATTTATTCCTATTAGATTTTCATGTTTTAAATCTTTTAACATATTTATTTTCTCTGTTATATCATTGATGTATCTTTTATGATTACTTTCTTTTCTTAGAACTTTTATACGTACTTTTTGCTGTGTTTCATTATTTATGGCCACATATACTTCAGCCAATTCGTCTTTTTCTACTAGCTGGATATCGGTGTATTTATTCCTGAAATCTTCCATGCATTATTCCTCCATAATATATTTCCTTTTCCCTAATAATAATTAAGTTAATTATACAAAATTTGTAAATAATTATCTATATTTGTGTTTAATTTTTTTATATTATTGTCACTTTTTGGAGTAATAAAAGAGTGTATTATTTTTTAATACACTCTTTACATTAATAATTAATACTTATTTGTACTATAAATCTAGTTTCTTTTCTATGTTGTAATAAGAATTAGTAACCTTGGCAATTAGTCTTTCACTATCATCCCATATATCTACCTCATAAACTAAGATCTTCTTGCCAAATTTGATTTCCTTGGCAATAGCTATTAACTTCTCGGATTCTATGGCAGGATTTAAATAAGTAATATTACTTGAAGTAGTTACTACGTAGTTACCTCTAGTCCATGCAGCTGTTCCCCCTACAGTATCTGCCAAAGTGAAAATACATCCTCCATGAACAGATTTTCCAGGATTTAAATGACTTTTATTTATATCAATTTCTCCCTTTGCATAACCTTTTGAGATTGATGTTATTTTTATACCTATTTCTTTTGCAAAACCAGCTAAACTATTTCTATGTTCCATCATTTTTTTGTAATTTACTTCATCTATAATATCTAGTTTTTCCAATTTATTTTGCCCCCTTAATTTGCTATTTTCAATAGTTTTTATAAAATTTTTACCATAATATTATAATATCTCTATTATGAAAAAATATAAATAGAAATTCTTATTTGCAGTTTACTTTTCAATAAAAAAACAGCTATATTTATAGCTGTTTTTTGTAATAATGATAATGTTATTTTTATACAATTCCAAAACCAGCTAATGCTATACAAATTAACATTGCTGATATAAGTATTGTTGTAGTTTTTACTTTTTTACCAAGTAACCAGTACATAACTCCGAATATTATGGCTGGAAGCATACATGGCATAATTTGATCTAAATATGTTTGAATTGGCTCTGCCCATTCTCCACTACCAACATTTATACTAAGTTCTAGCATAACATTGGATGCTGTCATACCTCCAATAACCATAAGTCCTAGCATTGATGTAGCTTCCATTACTTGAGAAACTATGCTTGAACCACTTACATCTTTAAAGAACTGTGTTCCATATTTAAATCCTTTATCTAAACAAATATAACGTATTATGAAGTGAGGTATATTTATAATTAATAGGAATAATATTGGTCCCATTATGTTACCTTGTGATGCTAAGGCTATACCCACACCTGCAGCTATAAGTTTTAAAGTTCCCCAGAAGAATGAATCTCCTATTCCCGAAACAGGTCCCATTAAACTTGATTTAACTGCATTTATACCATTTTCATCAAAGTTTTCATTTTTTTCATTTTCTTCTTCCATAGCTCCAGAAATACCTACTAATAAAGTACTTAGATGGGGAGTAATTGACATAAATTCAAGATGTCTTTTTAATGCTTTAGATGTTTTTTCCTTGTCACCTTTGTATAGTCTACGGATGATTGGTGCCATTGTATATGCATATGCTAAGTTTTGCATACGCTCATAGTTCCATGATGAGTCCATTGTTAAAGATCTTCTAAAACATTTCCAAAAGTCTTTTCTAGTTATTTGACTTTCTGGTGAAATTGTTTCGGGCTTTTTAGAATTCATTGTCATCTACTATTACCTCCTTATTTCCTGAATTGTAGTTTACATATATTAAAGCTATTGCTAATCCGAATAAAGCAACCCCTGTTACAGTAATTTTTAAGTATGCTACCATTATAAATCCTAATAAAAGAAAGGCTACAGTTTTTTTGTTTAACATCATTCTAGCTAACATGGCAAAACCTATAGCTGGTATTACTCCTGCTGCAACATCCATTCCATGTATAACAAACTCAGGAATATAAGAAAGTATTTTTTCTATTGCTGGAACACCTAAGGAGAAACCAAAGCCTACTATTAAAGCTAAAATAATTTTATTACCTATACCAAATATTATTTGCATACGTTCTACGCCTTCGATATTTCCTTCTTCAGCATAACGGTCTGCAATATGAGATCCCCATGTAAGAACTACAGTCATAAGGAAGTTATCAATTAAAAGTACTAATGTTGCTATTGGTACTGCAAGTACTACTGCTGCAGATACATCTTGTCCAGTTAATATTACAAATGCTGTTGCTATAATTGAACCAGAAACAAAATCTGGCGGGTTACTTGCTCCAACTGGGAATGCCCCCATAAATACTAGCTCTAACGTAGATCCTATTACTATACCTGTATGCAAATCGCCTAATGCTAAACCAACAAGTGGTGCCACAACTATTGGTCTATTGTGCATAGTAGAACCTACGTAACTATGCATGTATGCAAAGAAAGCAATAAGAGTAATTAAAACAACTTGTGTTATTTGCATATTTATCTCCCCCTAATAAGTATTTATATTAATTTCATTACATCTGTACTGTCATCATCTGGAACTAATTGTACAAATATACTTCTTCCTTCTTCTGATAACTCTTTTATCATTTTCACATCATCTTGTGATATATTCACAGCTTTAGATATGTTTTTTCTGTCATCTCCTGATTTTGTTCCTCCTAGGTTTATTGCTGTTATAGTTGGAACTTTTTTAGCTAGACGATAAACATCTTCCACTGATTCACAAAGTATTAATAAATTATATTTGTCTGTAACTCCTGAATTAAGAGCTTTTGCTGAATCTTCTATACTTTTCATTACTAACTTAACATTTGATGGCTTAGCCATTCTAAGCCCTGCCATTCTTAAATCATCTTTTAATAATCCATCACTTGCTATTAAGATACAATCTGTACTTAAAAATTTTGTCCAAGTAAATGCTACTTGTCCGTGTATAAGTCTGTGGTCAACTCTTACTAATTTAATCATTATAGTTCCTCCCTCATCTTTTTAATTTCATTCATAAATGTTTTAACATGATCTTCACTTACATCTCCAGTATCTTTAAAAGTGTCTTTAAAGTAACTTCCTACTATTGCAATATCACCTATTTCAAGCTGTTTTTTCGCATTTTCTAGAGTAACTCCAGCAGCAATTACTAATGGAAAATCTCCTAAGTTTTTTTTGAATAATTCTATTTTTTCCATAGAAGTTTCTTCTCCAGTAGCATTTTCTGTAACAGCAATAGCATCACATCTAGTCATACCTATTTGTAAATCTTCTTCTACTGTTTTTTCCGATAATACAGGTTGGTATTTGAAACGTACTCCACCTATTAAGTAAGCTTTGCAGTTTCTTCTATATAATTTAAAAAATTCTTCTAAAGTAGCTTCATCTCTTGGTTTAACATGTCCTACTACTGAATCCACTTGTATATAACTTGCATTATATCTATTTGCTAATTCAAATCCCATGGCATCAACATTTAAACAGTTAACTCCATAAGGTATTGATAAATTTGATATTGATACATACTCTAAAATTCTTTCTAAGTCATAGTAATTACCGTAGTAATTTTCTAACATTATTCCATCTACACCGTTTTCCTCAAATATGTGAATCTCTTTCTTAGCTCTTTCAAATATTTCTTCTGGAGTATCTCCTTTTAAATGAACCATAGCTATAATTGGCTTCTTATTCTTGAAAACTGATAAAATCCCCTTTGTCTCTCCCATTTAAAACACCTCTTCTTCTTCATTAATCTCAATTGTCACATGTGTTACTCCAGCTTTTGATTCTTCCACTAATTGTTTTACATCTTCGTCATTTAGTGAGTCTGAGAATCTTGTAAGTAGTTCTAATAACATGTTTAAGTTCATCCCAGAGAAAAGCTTAACATTTGGGTAAATTGTTAATTTTAACATTGCAGTACAAACACTTGCACCATATAAGTCCGATAAAATCACATATTCTGTTTCTTTGTCATTTGCAACTGTATCTTCAATACTTTTTACATATTCTGCAGCGCTTTCTCCAGGATATAAACTATATGAAGTGACGCAATTTGCTAAGTCACCTACTATCATTTTTGCTGAATCTAATAGACCTTTTGAAAAATCTCCATGAGATGCTAATAAAATTTTCCTCATTACTGTTCCCCTCTCGTTGTAAAATTATATATTTGATGAAACTGCATATTTATATTTATCACTTCTAATGTATTGCTCATTATAATAAAGTACTTCATCATTTTCTGCATATACTAACTGACGTACTTTTAATAAAGGCATATTTGTAGCACATTTTAGATGATCTGAGTATTCCTTATTTGAGTACTTTACTTCAAAAACATCTTCCACACGCTTAGGCTGAGTACTAATATTTTTTGATATAGTTTCCATTAATGACACATCTTCCAAATCTTCTTTTAATAAAAACATATACTCCATTCTGAAATAATCTATTTCAAATATAGCTGGCATATCATCTATTAATCTAAGCCTTTTTATACAGATTACTTTATCATCTTGCTCTATATTTAAAGCTTCACACACAGCTTTTTTAGCTTTTTCTATTGAAGTTAAAATAATTTTTGTACTCGGTTTGGCATCTAAACGATGACAAGAATTTGTGAAACTATTACCTGCGCACAAAGCCTCTACTCTCGCCGGAATTGTTACATACGTTCCTTTACCACGCTTTTTGCATAAAATTTCTTCTTCCACAAGTTGCTTAAGAGCATTTCTTACAGTTATACGACTTACATTAAACTCCTTACATAAGTCACCTTCTGATGGAAGCTTGTCCCCTGGTTTGTATATACCTGCTG